>JAUYKR010000095.1 GCA_030699855.1 bacterium | reverse complement strand
TTTCCACCAGGTCTTGGATCTCTTCGACAGAAGTAACAGGTTTTTTTTCTAAACCTTTCAGGAGCTTAAGCACCTGAATATTGACCTGTTCGGCATCGACCGGCTCCATTCTTTCGATGGCCCCAGCCGCTTTCTCGATGGCAGCCATAATTTTTTGGCGGTCAAAAGGGACAATGTCGCCATTGCGTTTTTCGATGTACTTCATGGGAAGATACAATATGGAGTAGCTGACGTGAAAAAAATATACAAAATATGGGAAAGAATCTTGTGAGAGAAGTCACAATTCAGGCAGTTGAATTGACGAAAAAAATAAGGATGTGACCTTACGCTTGGTTGACTTTGATAATCTTCATGGGACAGGCTCTAGCAGCCTGCTCATTCGCTTCCCTGTCGCATTCGAAGATCTCACCCACAAATAGACCTCCCTTCTCCCGCGCAGCGATCAAACGGGATTTCCCCTCCTCCGCATCCATCACCCAGTTTTGCGGAGCGATGGCCACGCAAGAATTGCAGCCGATGCATTTTTTCCGATGATGAATGACTTTAATCATCTTGAACTGCGCCACGCTTTTTAAGCAGGTAAATGTGATCGTTGTAACGAACTTTTTCTTTCAGAGGAATCGTAACCGTGCTGGGTTTTCCGGAAGACTCGATCGATTTTTCATCCCTCATCATTTCGCTCACGGATCCGTAAACGACACCCGTGGTCTTCCCCATCACCACAAAATGATCTCCTTTTTTGAGCTCCTGAGCGCGAATATCCAACTCCGCCACTTGGGCTTTATCAAAGTAATGTTTAACCTGTCCCACATATACCCGCTCATCCGTCGACCGGTTACCGGAAGCGCCGCTCCATTCGGGAAGAGTTTTGCCCATGAAGTAACCCTCGCAAAAGCCCCGATTGTAGACCGTTCTAAGCCGCTCCATCCAGATCTCAATCTTCTCATTGCTAAAAGTTCCCAACTCAATACTCTCCACCGCCTCCCGATAAACCCGAATAACCGTATCCACGTACTGGGCGGACCTGGCCCTGCCTTCAAACTTGAGCACGGAAACACCGGCGCTGATAACCTGGTCGAGAAAAGGTAGAGCACACAGATCCTTGGGACTGAGAACGTACTGATTATCCAGCACCATTTCATTGCCCGTTTCTTCCTCAATAATTCGATATTTTTTGCGGCATTCTTGCAGGCAAGCGCCCCGTTGGGCGGAAGTATTCGTCGTCAGAATACTCATGTGGCACCTCCCGCTCTGCGCGATACACAGGGCTCCATGAACGAATACTTCAATCTTGACCAGTTCTCCAGAAGGTCCGCGAAGACCCTCTTCCTCGATCCGTTTGCAAATATTTCCAATCATCTGCAAATCAAGCTCACGAGCAAGCACGATCGTGTCACAAAACTGCGCATAAAACTTCACGCTTTCATAATTCGAAATCGAAAGCTGGGTGGAGGCATGAACCGGCATTTCCACCTGACGAGCATATTGGATAGCCGCGATGTCCTGACAAATCACCGCTGTTATCCCGGCCGCTTTCGCAACATCCACGATCTTTCGCATCAGCGTCATATCATGCTCATAGAGCAACACGTTGAGAGTGATATAACTCCTAACCTTAGCTTTTTTGCAGTATTCAGAAACCTCAAAAATCTCTTCCAGGGTAAAGTTATGGGCCGAACGCGAGCGCATGTTCAGCTGTTCGACCCCAAAAAACACGCTGTCACAACCAGCGTTGATCGCCGCCGCCAGAGATTCGAATGAACCAACCGGAGCCATGATTTCAGGTTTCATGATCGGAACATGAGTGAGAAATAATCCGGACAACCGCCTCCATTTTTTCCGGTTTCCAGAATAGATGATTGCGATATCCCCCGGGAAGTAATCTTCTTGGAGAAAGACCTAGGCCTGCCAAACGAGGGGATAACCGGACAATCCTTCCTTGGCCATTGGCAGGAGCTAATTCCCCCTTCCCATCCCATTCGGTAGATTCAAAATTACCGGGCAAAGCCTGAGCGTCCACAGGGACGACACTATCCTTCCCGCCTCCCTGCACGATGACAACCTGAGACGTTCCGTGAGACGCCAAATAATCGACAGCTTCACGGGCCAATTCAGAACGAGCTTCATAATGCGCTCGACAGGCCTTTAAGGGCGGTATTAACCAGGGAACACCTACTTCCACATCCGGATGCAGGGGCCCTTCAATCAATACTACCCGGAAAATCCGATAGAACTCCCGCCGCACAGCCGCCATCAGGGCCATGAAGCCACCGTAAGAACGCCCGACTACCACGATTCTACTGTTTCCATCCTGCTCATCTATGTCTGCAATTGCCTGCTCAAGAAGCTGACCAGTCCTGGCAATACCATCTTCCGGGCCTTCGTGGCGAAGCTTATAAGGCGTAGGTGCGATCGTCCGAACCGATCGCCCTACCTCAGCCTCCCGTAATGCTTTTTCAATTCCATCATCCCTGCCATTCATCATCAGCCCGGCGACATTGATAATATCCACATGCTCCATAATCATGGCGGTAAATCCCCTTTAAAATCCCCCTGAGTTCCCTCCCGATAAAAAAGCGAGTTCATCAGGTTTGAGAATGGAAATTTTTCCCTGACGGGAATCAATGACCTTGGCTTTTTTAAAAGCCGCCAGATCCCGGCTGAGCGTTTCCCGAACGGTTCCCAAAAAAGAAGCCAGCTGTGATTGATTGAGGGTAAGACGGAAGGACTTACTTCCCTGCAGGCGCTGCTGCTGATACTGACTCAACAGGTACTTGGCCAAACGCTCCTTGGTGGATGAAAGCGATAAATCACAGACCTCCTCGCACAGTTCGCATTCCTTGCAGGCCAGGTGTTCGATGACCCGCTGGGCGAACAGATGAGAGCGCTTAATCAACTGCTGAATGGTCGACTTGGGAATCACGACCAACTGACTGGCTTCGAGTGTTTTGGCATTGATGTGAAGAACAGGACGGGTGAGCAAAGGAGCCAGACAGAAGAACCCTCCCGGCTGAATATGACAGACAATTTCTTCCTTTCCAGTCCCCTTTTTGAGGTTGAAGAGTTTAACCGCTCCTCGCTGCAAGAGGTACAGATGTCGAGACTCGTCTCCAGACTGAAAAATAAGTTTGCCCTTGGCAAAATCCTCGGTCGCGGCTCCAGTCTGAAGAAAGTCGAGATCAGCCTGATCGAGACCCTGAAAAAGCGAGATTTGGGAAAGGAATTTTTGCATAAAAAGAGTACGCTGACTATAGAGTATTACAGGAAATCGGCAACCCATAGCACAAGCATTCACCTCTTATTTTCCGCCAAAAAACCCTGTCGTTCCGGAAAGAATTGGAATAAGCTGAGGGCAAATTTTTGGCTATATCATGCAGATCGCCGACCATTGGAAGAATTACGAACTGCTCGCCAGCGGCGACGGCGAAAAGCTGGAGCGTTGGGGAGACGTAATCCTGCGCCGACCGGATCCCCAAATCATTTGGCCGCTTTCACACAAGCATCCGCGCTGGGACAAACCCGACGCCAGATACGAGAGGAGCTCCTCCGGCGGCGGCCGCTGGAAGTTTAGCAAAACGGTACCCGATGAATGGTTCATCAGTTACGGCGAGCTTCGCTTCGCCGTCAAAACCATGGGCTTCAAGCACACCGGGCTGTTCCCGGAACAGGCCGTGAACTGGGACTGGATGGCGGAAAAAATTACATCAGCCAAGCGGCCGATAAGCGTGCTCAATTTGTTCGCCTACACCGGCGGCGCCACCGTCGCCTGCGCCAAAGCCGGAGCCAGTGTTTGCCATGTGGATGCCGCAAAAAATATGGTGGAACGGGCCAAGGAGAATGCCAGACTTTCCGGCCTGGAAAGCCATCCGATACGATACATCACCGACGACGTGAACAAATTTGTTGAACGGGAAATCAGGCGCGAGCGCCAGTACGACGCCATCATCATGGATCCGCCCAGCTTTGGCAGAGGCCCGCAGGGTGAAATCTGGAAAGTGGAGGACCATTTGTTCGCTCTGGTCGAGCTGTGCAGCAAAGTTCTGAGCAAAAAACCACTGTTCTTCCTGATCAATTCCTACACCACCGGTTTTTCTCCCACGGTCATTCAAGACCTGCTCAAGCTGAGCATCGAAAAGCGTTTTGGCGGAAAAACTAGTTGCGACGAACTGGGCCTGCCGGAAACTGGAACTGGCCTGGTCTTACCCTGCGGGATTTTTGGCAGGTGGGAGGGATGAGGATATGAACGAGTTAAGTGAAATTGATTCTTTGCCCTTGAGATGAAACAATTGAGAAAAGTTTTTATACGCTCGCACTAATCCTAATAAATATGGAATATATCGACATACTTGGATACGTGGCTGGAACATTAGTCGTTCTTTCGCTACTGCCACAGGTCATAAAAAGTTGGAAAACTAAATTAACAAGGGACATCTCTTTATCAAGGTATGTCATCTATGTCATTGGTCTAATTTTGTGGGTAACTTACGCAGTCATAATTCAAAATGGACCTGTGGCAGTAATGAACGGAATCGGATTAGTGCTCGCTGTTTCGATTCTGTATTTGAAAATCAAACATGTATGACGGGCAAAGAATCAACTCTCGCCAGCCCTTCGGGACGTTGCACTCTGGCTCGGGCTTCGCCTCACTTAACAAGCCATCATATCCCAATTTCCCCCTAAACCCAGCCGCCTTTTTAAAAGAATACAAAAAAATAATTGATCGGCCCGTAAAGCAATACTGAACAATTATACATTGATCTGAATAACCGAGCTGCTAAGCTGAAAGCAGTATTATTTACATAAGCCCATGAAAAAAGAGATCATCCAGTCCCTCATCACCGACTTCGAATCACACGCCCAGCGAACCACGGAAGGCATTGAATTTTGGTTTGCTCGCGATATCCAAACTCTTCTCGATTACGCCAAGTGGGACAATTTTGTTGAGGTACTTTCAAAAGCGAAATCTGCTTGTGACTTGTCTGGCCAGGTTATTTCAGATCATTTTGCCGACGTCGGGAAAACGATCAAAATGCCCAAGGGAGCCGAAAAAACGATCGCCGACCTGATGCTGACCCGCTACGCTTGTTACCTGATCGCTCAAAATGGCGACCCGAGAAAAGAAGCAATCGCCTTTGCCCAAACCTACTTCGCCATACAAACCAGAAAATATGAACTGATCGAACAACGACTTCTCGAATCAGAGCGAGTCTCCGCCCGAAAGAAACTCAGCGAAACCGAAAAAGAACTCTCCAGTGTCATCTTTCAGCAAACCGGGTCTGACAAAAACTTCGGCATTATTCGCAGCAAGGGTGACAAAGCTCTGTTTGGATACACCACCGAGAACATGAAGCACCGCTGGGGCGTGCCCAAGAGCAGAGCTTTAGCCGATTTCGCACCCACCATTATTCTGAAAGCGAAGGACTTTGCCACGGAAATCACGATTTTTAACAGCAAGGAAAAGGCCCTTAAAAGGGAGTCTGATATCTCATACGAACACGAAACGAATCATAAGAGCGTGAGGAAAACCCTGCTGGAACGAGGGATCAGACCGGAAAATCTTTCACCTGAAGAAGATGTGAAGAAAGTGGAGCGAAAATTGCACACTCAGGCAAAAGTTAACCTGAAAAATCCAAAAGTACTGAATACCCCGTAGTGCTTCATCCTGTATTTTACGTTAAATATTACTTATCTAGCTCCCATGGACAACACTCTTGCCATTTTCGAAGATTATCAGATCCGGCGACACTATGACGGAAAATCAGATACTTGGTATTTCTCTATTGTCGATATCGTTCGTGCTTTAACACAGCAAAATGACTATTTAACTGCCAGAAAGTACTGGAACAAGTTAAGTGAGCGATTAAAAAAAGAAGGAAGTCAACTGGTGACAAATTGTCACCAGTTGAAATTAGAGGCTGAAGACGGAAAAATGCGCTTTACTGACGTTGCCGACGTGGAAACTTTGCTCCGCCTTGTCCAATCCGTTCCCAGCCCAAAAGCCGAGCCAATCAAGCTCTGGCTGGCAAAAGTAGGCCATGAGCGAATCCAGGAAATCGCTGATCCTGAGCAGTCGCTTCAAAGAGCCAGAAAAAACTGGAAAGAATTAGGGAGAAGTGGGCAGTGGATTCAGCAGCGAATGATGGGACAGGAAACGAGAAATAAGCTGACGGATTATTGGGGTACACACGGCATCTCAGCAGGACAAGAATTCGCCATTCTCACCAACCTCATTCATCGGGAGTGGGCTGAGGTATCGGTAAAGGAACACAAAAAACTCAAAGGCCTCAAAAACCACAATCTCCGCGATCACATGAACGAAGCCGAGTTGATCTTTACTGCCCTGGCGGAGATGTCTACCCGTCATGTCGCAGAAAAGATGGAGGCAGTGGGAATGCCAGAAAATAAAACAGCTGGGATCATCGGCGGAGGAATTGCCAAGAAAGCGAGAGTGGAACTGGAGGAAAAAACAGGGAAGAAAGTGGTAACCGGAAAAAATTATTTGGAGAAAAGAGGAAACAAAAGTATCGAAAGGCCTAAGAAAAAGTAACTATTTCTTTGATTACCAGGGAAAAAGAGTGAAAATAAATGAAGTGACGACAGCGATGATAAATGAGCGTCATAACAAAACCTTTTCACATGCATCAGGATCATTACGACATCATCAACATCGGCGCCAGCTTTGCCGGATTAACCCTGGCTCATCATTTACCACCACACTACCGGGTATTGGTGATCGACAAAAAACCAGCACTTAACTACTACGTTGAATCAACAGGCCTGGTCACCCAGGCGACACGAGACATGCTGGCAAGTTTCACGAATGTGGATCGCTTTATTCCCAATCGAATTACCACGATTGGGGTGGTCGCTCCCGATTATAAAAAAATGTTTTTTTCCCATACCAAAGAGCCATGGATTTATTCGACCGACACGCCGGAGCTCGTTCAGCACATGTCGGAAACCTTACCAAACAACGTAACTCTTCAACTCAGAGCCACCTTCTCCGATGTGAATGTTGATCGGGAACAAAAATATCCCGTGGAAATACGGTATCAACAAAATGGAGAACAAAAGCTGGTAAGAGTACGATTCATGGTGGGGGCGGACGGCTCGCACTCGCAAGTGGCCAAAAAAAATCAGCATTTGTCACAAAACACCAAGTTTCTTGCCGGTTTGGAAAAAGTTTTTTTCGGAGACATCACCCTGGGAGAACATCCAAAAAACACCGTGTATCACTTCTGGTTCGGAGCATTTTCACTTGGCTATGGAGGCTGGCTATCTCCGACAATCGTAAAGGGAAAGCCAGCGTTCCGCTTAGGTCTGGCAAAACTGAAAAAGGACATCAAAGATTTGGAGAAAATCAATCAGTTTATTGCCACCCTCCAGGAAAAAAACATGATCCGGATCGAACAAGGAACTGAAGAGATCCTCACCTTCGGCAGCCTCATCCCCATTGGGGGACCGTTGCGAAATGTCTCGGACAAACACACACTCCTGATTGGCGATGCCGCCGGCTTGTGCGGAGCGTTTGCCGCCGATGGAATTAAAGGCGCGGTCGTCTCGGCGAAAGTGGCCGCCGAGATTATTCCGGAACACCTGGAGGGAAACGCAAGGGCACTGTCGGAATTTTATCCACGCATCCAGACATACAAATCACTGATGACCTACTACCGCAAGCAGCAGCTCTATCGCTTGCTCTGGAATAAGATGAAATCAAACCGTACCTTCGAGGCCCTTTTCGACATCATCGCCAGGCAAAAGGAATCGTTTCTGCATCAATTTTGTGACAGCAAAGACAGAAACAGTAGCTTATTTTGGGTGATTGTGCGCCCGGGAAGTATCCTTCATCTCCTCAAGTACAGCTGGTTTCTGCTGCTGGACATGATACGCCAGACAAAGAAGGAGACGAGCTTCCACAAAAAACCTATCTAAAATTTGATTTGACAACACTAGCCCACCGTACTACCATGTAAACATCTTCATACTCAAATGGGTCAACAGATCAAAAAAAGTTTGGAATGGCTGAAACCATTGCACCTGAATGCGGCTGAAACAAGACAGTTTACGGCATCTATTTCAAAGAAACCCGGTGTGGTTGTGTTAAAAAAACAACAAGCTCTTTTTGACGCAGCGAAGAAATTACGACAGCGATGATGAATAAGTGTATTAAACATGAAAAAAGAAATTGAGAGTCTTCAGCTCTATTTTCGAGATTACTCTGGAGAAATTCTGCCAGTTGATTTTGAGTACAAAGAAGAAGACCGTGACCTGATTGATTTCTACAACACCGACGCTCAGCACTATTGCGAAGAATCGATCTCAAAGGTGATTAATGTTTTTCATGAAGAGGAACTTGTCGGATATTTCGCTTACGCCGTTTCTGAAATTAATGCCTCACACCTTCAGAAAAATGACCGATTCGCTCCATTCCCTCATCCTGCCATAAAGCTGGGAAGGCTGCTGATCTGCCAATCCATGCGAGGAATGGGCATTGGAACAACTGTACTTAAAAAAGTCGCGACGATCGCTCTTGATGTGCGTGAAATTGTGCCTATTCGTTTCCTCATTGTTGACTCCATGAAACAAGCAGTCCAATTCTACCTTCACAATGGATTTGTAGATTCAGGAATAAAGAGGGGTAAACAGAAAGACTTGAGCATCATGTACATCGATCTTAAGAATCTCAACCTCACATAACACCCCTAAACGCTTGAATCCTGGCTCTATCTAGGCTACACTGGGCCGAAGAGAAATTCTGGCTCGTTTATGGATATCTACAATATCGCCATTGTCGCCCACGTTGACCACGGAAAAACAACCCTGGTGGATGCTCTGCTGAAGGCTAGCGCGACTTTTGACACCCGTAAGGAACTGGAAGTTCGAGCCATGGACAGCAACGATCAGGAGAAGGAGCGTGGCATTACGATTTATGCCAAAAACGCCTCTATTCGCTACAAGGGTGCCAAAATCAACATCGTGGACACTCCCGGCCATGCCGACTTCGGCTCGGAAGTGGAGCGAGTACTGCGAACGGTAGATGCGGTAATTCTGGTGGTGGACGCCTACGAAGGCCCCATGCCACAGACGAAGTTTGTGCTGAGAAAATCGCTCGCGCTCGGACACAAGGTGCTGGTGGTAGTAAATAAAATAGACAAAAACACGGCCAGACCCGATGAGGTCGTCAACCTGACCTTCGACCTGTTCGCCAGCCTGGGAGCCAGCGACGCTCAGCTGGACTTCCCCTACATCTACGCCATCGCCCGCGAGGGCATTGCTATCCGCAATCTAACAGACGAAAGAAAAAACATTACCCCTTTTCTGGATTTCCTCCTCGAACACGTTCCCAAAGCCGGAGGCAATACGGATAAACCCTTTCGCATGCAGCCGGCCACCCTGGGCTACGATAACTTTTTGGGACGCATGGCCATCGGTCGGGTTTACGAGGGCACGGCGAAAGTGAATCAGACCGTGACCGTGCTGACACCCACGGGAGAATCCCGCAGCGGTAAAATTTCTAAACTGTATAGCTACGAAGGCATGGAACGACAGGAAATCGAAGAAGCAACCGCGGGAGACATCGTGGCTCTGGCGGGAATTCCCGACATCTATGTGGGCGAGACCATTACCACCGATGCCAAGTCCGAACCCTTGCCGGCCATCAAAGTTGACCCGCCGGCCCTGGCCATTGATTTTATGGTCAATGATTCCCCTTTTGCCGGACGCGAAGGCGAGTATGTGACCAGCCGGCATTTGAAAGCCCGCCTGGAAAAAGAGATGGAAACAAACGTGGGCCTGAAAATCAAATGTTCCGATACCGCCGAGACCATGTAGGTCTACGGACGAGGCGAAATGCACATCGCGGTCTTGATCGAGACCATGCGGCGGGAAGG
>JAUYKR010000092.1 GCA_030699855.1 bacterium | reverse complement strand
AGCGCGGCGAAGACGACCGCGGCTGGGTTTGGATGCCCTAGTAACTCTTGGATCGAATAGGGCAACTGCAGCAGGCAGTGGGCGATGTCGACGTTTTCCAAAAAGTGACAGTCGGGGGTGGCTAAAAAGGGTTTAGAGTTGAGGGTTGAGAGTTGAGCGGCTTTTTTGTTGAAGTCGACAAGGCGATGATAAAAATGACTGAGTTCGATGCCGTCGAACAGGTTTAGGTGTTCGTCCAGTTTGCCGTGAAGGCAGCGCGGGCCGGGGAAGTAGGGGTGGGGGGCGAAGATAAAGCTGTCCGGATGTTCGGCCCGATAGGTTTTGAGGTCGGCGAAGGTTTTGACCTGGTCGGCCTCGAAAGCGGCATTCAGGATGTTGACGTCGCGACCTTCAACCTTTTGCTCGATGCCGGGCAGGAGGAGAATATTCCGTTCAGCCGCGTAGCGGCGATAGTCCTGGTCAAAAATGACCTGCTGATGGCAGGTCAGACTCATAATGGTCACGCCTTTTTTGGCCGCCTCGTCTATCAACTCCTCCGTGGAGTAGCTGATGAAGCGATCGTGAGGATCGTCGGAACTGTGAGTGTGAAAAAGGGCTTTGTGAACAGTCATTTCTGGCTTAAGCGTGGTACTAGTGTACCGACATATTGTCGATATGCACCACCACTTGCAGGTTTTTTTTGGTTTCCATCGCTTTTTTCATGTGTTCGCTGGAGTAATTCACCTGTCCGGTTCCCACCGGCTGATTGTGGAGGTCGACGATGGTAACCGTGTCGCCTTTTTCAAAACCATCGCTGAGATCCCGAACCCCCACAAAAAGCAGGCTTTTGTGCGACTTCAGGGCTTTGGTGGCGCCGTCATCTATGGTGATGGTTCCTTTGGGCAACGAGCAGTGTTTCAGCCAGTACTTGAGCTTCGAGGTATGCTTCGCTTGTGGTTTAAAATACGTTCCGATACAGGTGGTTCTTCCTTTTTCCACCTCTTTCATGATCATCTTCAGAATGTTTTTTTGTAGACCGTTGGCAAAGTAGGTGGCGATGCCGGACTCGGTGGCGATTTTGGCCGCTTGAATCTTTGTGAGCATACCTCCAATGGACAGGGTGTTTGAAGAAGGGGCGCAGAGCCGCTCGATTTCCGGAGTGATCTTTTTTACTTCGCAGATGGGGGTGGCATCCTTATTTTTGGTAGGGTCCTTGTCGTAGAGATGATCGACATTGGTTAAAATAATCAGGCGATCCGCTTTTAGCGAAGCGGCGGTAAGGGCGCAGAGGAGATCATTTCCGCCAAAATTAACGTGCAGATTGGCGACGGCGTCGTTTTCGTTGAGGATGGGGACGACCCGATGATCCAAGAGGCCCTGGAGCATGCTGACCAGATTATTGTGCTCCTCCCGGTCGGCGAAGTTTTCCCGGGTAATAAGGCTTTGTGCCGCCAGGATGTCGTGCTCGGAAAATGCTTTCGAGTATTCGCGCATCAAATTTGCCTGGCCCAAGGCGGCGTACATTTGTCGGCGGAGAGGAAGACGTTTTTCCTTCTCAAAATTTGCCACGTCCCGACCGGACAAAACTGCTCCGGAGGAAACCAGAACCAGCTTGTGGCCATCTTTGTGAAGGTCGGCGACTTGTTCCACCATGTGTTTCAGGTGGGCTATGTTGAGTTTTCGCTCGGGAGTCGAAAGTAATGCGGAGCCGATTTTGATGACGATGGTCATTGAGAGGAAAGAGCTGATAGAATTTTTTGCTGCGGAATTCACATGTTTCCGAGGTGGGGTAGTTTACTGGGTGCTTCCAAAGTGATTCTATTCTTGGTCTTCGCTTCAGTTGTCCTCGCTTCAAAATTCTATCAGCTCTTTCCTCTCGATCTTAGGTTTCTCGCTGCGAAAAAATATCTACTCCCAGCGATCGGTTAAAGCCTTATTTGATAATTACTATCAATGAGCCACTTATATGATGTCAACTCTCTCAGCCCCATCGGCCCGCGGGCGTGCATCTTCTGAGTGGATATGCCAACTTCCGCGCCCAGGCCAAACTCGGCGCCGTCGGAGAAGCAGGTGGAGGTGTTCACATACACGCAGGCGGCGTCGACTTCGCGCTGAAACTTTTCTGCGTGCCTTTTGTTGTCCGTAAGAATGGCTTCCGAGTGTTTGAGGGAGTATTTGCGGATGTGAGCGATGGCTTCATCGATATTTTTGACCACCTTGATGTTCATGACGTAGTCGAGAAATTCGGTGGCGTAGTCTTTTTCCCGTACCGCCTTGAGCTTGTTGGCAGGGTAATGACTTTTCAAAAACTTGACCGAAACTTGATCAGCTCGGAGCTCAACGACGGGGGAGTGATTTTTGAGCTTTTCCGCAAGCAGGTGCAGAAATTTCTGTGCAATATTTTTGTTCACAAGTAGGGTATCCAGGGCATTGCAAACGCTGACGCGGCGAATTTTTTCGTTGAAAATCACCTCTGCCGCCTTGTTCAGATCAACGTGTTCATCCACATAGGTGTGAACGACGCTAGCTCCGGTCTCGATGGTGGGGAC
>JAUYKR010000090.1 GCA_030699855.1 bacterium | reverse complement strand
TCCTCAAAAAAGAGAATATTGATTTTTTTCAATTGCTCGGACAAGCGTTGAGGCCAGTTGGACCTGATATCAAACAGATGAACGCCTCGTTTTTTTACTTCCTTCGCCAGCAGCCAGTAGCGCTGGTCGGTAGCCAGGATGATCTGATCCCTGCTGACGATCACAAAGCCTTCACCACTAAAATCGGTGATATAGAAGATATGCTCTGGCTTGGTGATCAGATAAGCCTCAGTTGTTTTCAGACGCTGTTGGAGTCGGTGCATAATGAAGGGTAAGAGAATCTCCTACTGAGAGATGAAGCTGCTCTGCCAAACCGGCATTCACCTCCAGGGCGTACAGGGCCGGCTGTGCAGATGGGTAACTGGGACAATTGATGGTTTGAGAAGGGCAGGGCTGCATGGTCTGAATATCGACAATCGTGCCATCGCCGTCCAGGAATACAATGTCGAGCGGGATCAACGTGTTCTTCATCCAAAAGCTTAAGACTTGCTCCTGTTCAAACACGAACAGCATGCCGGAACGTTCATTCAGATGATCTCTATTCATCAGCCCCCTGGCTCGTTCCTGAGCCGTTTGGACTACCTCAATATGGATAACCTCACCCGAAGGGGTGACGGCGCGCGCAGATCCGATCCCGTCACAGGCAGTTAAATTGATCAGGATGAAGCCGGCCGAAAGCAGGTGAAGAAAAAATTTCATGGCAAACTTCTCAAATAAGAAATGACGGTCTTTCCGGTGGCCTCCAGGCTTTCCGCGCTGCAATTTTCCAATCGGTCAGCAGCGGTGTGGATGGCGGGATAATCATAGTCGATCAGAAGAACGCTGGGAATGCCAATGGCGTTGAAGGGAGTGTGATCGGCCCGAATACTATACTTTGGGTTGGTGGGGAACTGCTTTGGCGCGATCATCTGAGCCTTCTTCCAGAAATCCACCACCAGTTCCGGCGCGGCCGTCAAAGAGGCCTTGTCCGGATGAATATTCAGGTCACGGTCGCCGACCAGGTCAAGGGCAATCATCGCCTCCGGACGCTTGTCCGGATACAGTTTGCCAAGGTTCTTGACCATGTAGTTGGCCCCTATAGGTTCCCATTCGGTCAAGGTCTGATCCTCCTCACCCGCTTCTCCATCCATAAATACCACGTCGATTCCAAATGGGAGCGGCTGATGCGACTCGACGAAATGCCGTGCCACTTCCAGAGCTACCGCCACTCCGGAGCCATTATCATTGGCTCCCGGGCTTGGACCGGAGCCATTCGGAGAGCGGGCCCAGCTGACATAATGGGCTTCCAAAATTATCCGCCTGGGATTTTCTGGATACAACCTTCCGACGATATTCATCAACGGATAATCCTTGCCGTCGGCGGCCCGATGGGTCCACTCCTGGCTGCGTACTTGGAGGCCCATACCCTTCAGCTCCGCCAGCAAAAATTCCTGGGCGCGCCGATGACCGGGAGCGCTCAGATGACGGGGGCCAAACTCAACCAGTTGTTCGAGCAAGGCGAAGGCTTCCTCCCCGTCGAATATTGACATTTCTTTCGCAAAACTGCGCTTGAGCAAGGCGGCGGTAAAGTATTCCGCCGGGCTGTAATCGTCGGTAAAGAGGGGATGGTCGTCCAGGTCAAATCGGGCCAGGTCGATGGTCTTGTTCGATAAGCCTCGAATGAATGGATCCGAATCAGACAGGAACTCGTCGGAACTGAGATCGCTGGGGGAGTCGCTGTTCAGGCCCACCAGAATGATATTCTGAGCCGCCATACTGGCGGGGGAATTGAGCGCCAGAAAAAAACTGTTGGGAAAGGCTGACCGAAAAGTCCTCACCTCCGACCAGGTGAAGGAAGGACGCTGTCGCGACAGGGAACCCACCACGTTGGCGATGAAAATTCCGCCAGGAGTCAGCGCTTGCCGCGCCTCCTCAAAAAATTCCCTGCTGGTGAAGTGCTGGGGGATTGAATACTGCGAATAATAAACATCACTAAAGATCAGATCGTATTGACGATCCGTTTGACGCAAGAACCTTCGTCCGTCTTCCACGAAGTTTCGCAGGCGGGGATCGGCGGGGAGGCGAAAAAACTGTTGAGCCAGCTCAAACAGTTCCGGCTCCGTTTCCGCGACATCTACTTCAACCGTGGGGGATTCCTGGAGCAAAGCCTTGGGAACGGAATAGGCTCCGCCTCCGATGACCAAAGCCTTGTTCAGTTCCGGCTTGAACAGTCGGTACAGTCGATAAGACTTGGTGTACTCATAGACCAGCTCATCCGAGTCCAGGGACGTATCTGCTTCGCGCGATACTCCGCTCTGCGGCCTTGTCTCGGTTTCAATTTTCCGAGGCAAGTACATGGCGCTGGAATGGCTGCGGTCGTGCTCAAAAAAGCGGGCGGGAGTACCCCCGAAGTTTCCGTCATAAATGTGAATGCGCTCGTAAACGCCGTCGCGATCGACCAGTGCCTTACTTTTTCCGATTTTAACCTGCTCAAGGGCGTAGCCCGAGCTGCTCAGGAGCAGGAGAGCCAGTATTCCTGGAATCAGGGCTTTTTTTTTAGTCAGGCAGACGCTCAGTCCAATCAAGCCCATCGCGCTCAGCATGGCCGCCACCGCAGCGATAATCTGGAGAGCGCCAAAGTGAGGAATTAAAATAAACCCGGCGAGCAGGCTGCCGACAATGCTTCCGAATGTCGACCAGAAGAATACCGCTCCGGCGGTCTGCCCAGCAACCGCTTGAGCATCGGCTGGTGAAAGCAGGCGGATGACAAAGGGGGAGAGCGTTCCCAGCAGAAGTCCGGGGATGAAGAAGAGCAGGAGCGAGGCGATCAGCGGCCCGCTGGTCACGCTCAAATGCTCTCCCAGTGACGGCAGCGCCAAAAGGATCAGGAGGTGTACGCCGAACAAGCTGAGCCCGCTGGCGAAGATCAACCCCCAAAACCACCTGAAGCTGGGTTGCCGGTCGGCCAAATATCCGCCCAAATAGTAGCCCAGGCTAAGGGCCGCCAAAACCGTCGAAATCACGCTCGATACCGAATAGAGGGTATTCCCAAAG
>JAUYKR010000084.1 GCA_030699855.1 bacterium | reverse complement strand
GATTTCTTTGGCCCGCTCTTTGTCGGCAAAGTATTCGTGGCGGATGCGGTTGACGTCCAGGACGTCCAGCTCCGCGATGCAGGCATCGATCGCGTGGACTTCGCGAAAAGAGCGTCCGTTTTTTCTCAAAAGCTCCTGAATGTCCTCGTCAACCGACACTTCCAATGGCGCGATGAAGATGAAACTGATGTCGAAGACCGAAGCCATTTTTGCGAAGCCGCGCAGCACGCGGCTATTTTTGCAGTCGCCCATCAGGCCGAGCGTGAGGCCGTCCAATTGTCCATTTCGCTCCTTCCAAACGGTGTATAAATCCAGCAAATTCTGTGTCGGATGCTCTCCGGTTCCATCTCCGGCATTGATGACGGGAGCTGAGCTGTGGGTCGCGAATCGCGCCACATCTCCCTTGTTTGGCGTGCGGACGGCGATGATGTCCGCGAAGGTGCTGATCATGCGGCCCATGTCTTCCAGCGTTTCCCCTTTTGTCAGGGAGGTACACTCGGAGTTGGGAATGGAAATGACCTTCCCTCCCAGGCGAAGCATGGAGGTCTCGAAGCTGACGCGGGTCCTGGTGGAAGGTTCCAAAAAGACCGTGGCTAGGATTTTTCCGACCATTGTTTGTGGGAGTTTTTTTGCTTCCTGGAGTTTTTTTGTCGCTTCAAACAGCTCCAGCAGTTGTTCGCGGGTGAGCTGGTCGGAGGAAAGCAGGTGGGTCATGGACTTAAGGTTCAGATGCTTTGCTTCCTGAAGTCTACACCCTTTTCCTCGCATCCACCACCTGCAAATCCACGGACGTTTTCCCATTCCACTCATTTCTGTTGAGTTGGCAGACGAGGTCAACCGTCTTCCAGTCTCGAAGTGTTTGCTGATGCTCGGCCATTTGAAAGGCAATGCCTTTAAAGACTTGCTTCCCGTTGCTGAGCTGGAGTTGAAGGTGGGTTTGATCTTTTCCCACCGGTCGCGCCTCGGCAATGGTTAGATTTTTTAGGAGAAACTTCGGCTTGGTGTTGCCCATGCCGAAGGGTTCGAGCCGGTCGAGCAGTTGCGTATTTTTCAGCGTAATTTCCTCGGCAAGGATTTCGGTGTCGATACTCAAATAAGGTTCGATGGGATTTTTTTTCATAAAGGCCGCGACTTCGGCGATTAGTCGCTGGCGAAGTTCGTCCAGCCGCTGCGGAGCTATGCTGAGGCCAGCGGCCTGTGCGTGGCCGCCATAATTTAGAAACAGATCTTCGTGGCGCTGCAGGGTTTCCACGATGTTGATTTCCGGAATACTGCGGCAGGAGCCGACGTACTTGTGTTCGTGCCTGGTCAGGCAGATAACCGGCTTGTGATACTTTTCGCAGATCTTTCCTGCCAGCAGACCGATGATGCCGGGCTGCCAGGTCTCTCCCCAAAAGATCAGGATGGGATCGTTCAGATGATCCCGTTCGACCTGAGCGGAGGCTTCTTCCAGAGCGCTTTTTACCACCTCCTGGCGTTCCTCGTTGATGCCACGCAGTTGCAGAGCGGTCTCTTCGTCGCCCATCATCATCTTGAAGGCGATCATGGGATCTTCCAGCCGGCCGGCGGCGTTGATACAGGGGGCGATTTTAAATCCCAAATCATAGCTGTTGATGGTAGGAGTTCGTAGTTCGTAGTTCGTAGTCTGTAGCTTCGGATTGTTGATAAGGTTGTAGGATTGAAGAAGAGTGCGAAGACCGCGGTGTTTGGTCTGTTGGAATTGAAGCAAGCCGCGTTTGACGATCAAGCGGTTTTCCCCCGTCAGCGGCATGCAGTCCGCCACAGTCGCTAACGCTGCCATATCCAGGAAGGTGTCGGACAAGTCGGCCACCGTTGACTTTATGCGCTCGGAGAGCGCCATCAGAAGTTTAAATGCGACCACAGCGCCGCAAATGTTCTTCTCCGGATACTGGCAGTCGACCTGCTTGGGATTGAGAATTGCAAAGGCCTTGGGCAATTGCGGAGGAATGGCGTGGTGATCGGTGATGATAATGTCCAGGCCGAGTTCCTTGCCATACTCTACTTCCTTCACATTGGAAATGCCGCAGTCGACGGTGATGACGATGGGGACTCCCAGTTGTTTGCACTCGTCGAGAACCCGCGTATTCAAACCGTAGCCGTCTTTTTCCCGATGCGGGAGGCGAACCGAGACCAGAGCTCCGAGATCCTTCAAGCCCAGGTACAGGATGCTGGCTCCGGTGACTCCGTCGACGTCGTAGTCGCCGAAAATCATGATCCGCTCCTGATCTTTCAGGGCACGCTCAAGTCGGGCGACGGCTTTGTCGATGTCTTTAAGAGCCCAGGGCGAGTGCAGTTCACTGAGCTCTGATTCAAGCTTCAGCTCACGATGGGCACAGACGCGAGAAATGAGAGAACTGTCTGAATGAGGGGTTTTAATTTTCCAGGCTTTGTTGAGGAGGGATGGCATAGTCTGTTTGTGTGGGGTTTTTAGGATTGCATATTTAGGAATTTTTGGCTAGAATGTCGTCTTCTTTTTAGGTGCCCATGGCTTCTCAGCCTGCAACTTACCGTGGAATTGCTATTTCTTTTTACCCGGATAAAAAGAAAGATCGTCAGCTAAATGCTTGTGTGATTAAGACTGATGGTAATGGTGAATACACAAAAGATGAAGCTGCGAGTTGGTCAGTTGCCCGCACGAGCGAGTTAAGGGTTGGTCTGGCTCGTGTTCTTCATACCAGTGGGCAGCAGGTGCTGAGTCAACTCACCGATAATGCTCATACTGGTAAAAATTATCAGGTGCCAATAAAGATTGCCTGGCCAAGGAATGATAGGGTTGAAGGCATGGAGTTTTTGGATCCTGTTGCAGTTGCGCAGTCTGATTTAGCTGATAGGCGCATACTTGTTGCCGAGGTGATTCAGAATATTGTTGTTGCTGGTTGCAGGCGTTTTCGTGCTGATTTTCCAGTAAATGCAGTTCAAATGGGGGACTTTACCTTTAATCGTGACGCTCCTCAAAGCGCAGAAGATCTTGCTATCTTGAGAGGCCTGGTTACTGCCGCTCGCCATGGTAATTGGGCGATGGGTGTGCTTATAGATCAAGGGGTCTGGAACATACAGCGTATTGTTGCTCGACACGAGGCTTTGGCTCCTGGTAGTGCAGAAACTCGATTTTTCCGTTTGGCAGGGGCGCAGGCCGCTTGTCTCGGCCAGGTTCCCGAAGTAGTCGAGGCTATGAAGACTGAGGCACGACGACTTCAGAGGCTTGATTCTAATACACCCATAAGGATTGCCTTTGATGGCGATGTTCAACATGATCACCTCTTTGACGTCGTGGTGTCCTATATGGATCAAGAACTGCGGCGAGTCGGTGTCATCTCTTAGCATCCATGGCCTGATTCGCCAGCTCATCCGCCAGGGTGTTCCTTTCCCGGGGAATATGATGGAAGCTGATTTTTGAGAATTTTTTCGTGAGCGTTGTAGCTTTTTTGTGGAGCGGCTTGAGGCCCTCATGCTTCACCTTCCAGCGCCCGCTCATGTGTTCCATGACCAGGAGGGAATCAGCGTAGCAGGTTATTTGCTCTCCTTTCATTTTTGCCGCTTCCTTCAGGCCGAGCAGTAGTCCTTCGTATTCGGCAACATTGTTGGTGGCAATTCCAATATATTTTTTCAATTTTTTTAAAACCTTCCCTTTCTTATCGCAAATGACGGCTCCGCAACCGGCCGGACCGGGATTTCCTCTGGAGCCACCATCGGAGAAGACGAGCAGATGCGGATTCGTTTTAGTTGTGCTGGACGTACTCATCCCAAGCTTTTATTTCTAAATCTTCCAGATCATACCTTTCCAGCGCTTCGATTAACAGCTCGGTCATTTGACGGTTCGTGATCAGAGGAATGTTGGCATCGGTGGCAAGGCGGCGGATCAAATAGCCGTCGGTGACTTCCTCCGGACTGTAGTTGGTGGGGATGTTGATGACCATGTCGATTT
>JAUYKR010000080.1 GCA_030699855.1 bacterium | reverse complement strand
ATTGAAGGCGCCCCCGACCTATTCACCCAAACTCGGGCCCACTCCCTTTATCCGATTTATCCGGAAACCCGCGGCCTCTCTTCCAACTGGATTTACCACAAAATCCAGAATATTTTCCTTTCCAAAGTACTCGATGAGATTCTAGACCCCTTACCGGAAGAAATTTTGAAAAAATATAGTTTGCCGGACTTGCGCACCTCACTCATTTATATCCACACGCCGCAAAAGGAGGAGCATGCCCATGCCGCCCGCAAGCGCTTCGCCTTCGAAGAAATATTTTTTATCCAACTCGAGAGACAGAAGATGCGCCATGAGCTTAGTAAACGAAATGCTTTTATCATAGAAAAAGATGAGGGAGAGATAGCAAAATTTACAGAGAGGTTCCCGTTTAAAGTCACGAGCGCGCAGATAAAATCGATTGGGCAAATCCTTGCGGATTTCCAAAAGGGCCACCCGATGAGCCGGCTTCTTGAGGGAGATGTGGGCTCAGGTAAAACAGCCGTGGCAGCCACTGCAGTCTACGCCGCGGCCACTTCCAAGCCGAGGGGCCAGGATTTCGGCACGCTCCAGAGCGCCTACATGGCTCCAACCGAAATTCTGGCCCAACAGCATTTCGAATCTTTCATCAAATATTTCTCGCACCTGCCTATTAACATTGCCCTCATCACCGGAAGCGGTTGCAGAAAGTTCCCTTCAAAATTAAATCCGGATGGATGGACAGATATCTCGAGAAACCAGCTTCTGAAATGGGTGGCTTCCGGTGAAATTGCCGTCCTCATCGGTACTCACGCCCTGATTCAGAAAGCGGTCAAATTTAAACACCTGGCACTCGTGATTGTAGATGAACAACATCGTTTCGGTACAGCCCAAAGGCAGAAACTAGTCAGTAAACATGAAATCACCCCGCACCTTCTCTCGATGACCGCCACACCGATACCACGCACTCTCGCTCTAACTCTCTATGGCGACCTGGACTTATCGCTTCTCGACGAAATGCCGGCCGGCCGCAAAAAAATTATCACCGAAGTCATCACGCCAGAGAGGAGGAGCGTGGCTTATGAAAAAATTAGGGAGGAAATGCGGGCCGGCCGGCAACTCTACATCATTTGTCCCCGAATCGATGAACCCGACCCGACCAAACCTGCCCGCCATAGCCTGCGGCATCAGGCGCTGGCAGGCGGGGAACTGGCAGTCCAAGCTAAGTCGGTCAAAGAAGAAGCCAAACGGCTGAAGTCTGAAGTCTTTCCGGAATACGAAATAGAGATACTACACAGTAAAATGCGGCCAACAGAAAAGGAGAGGGTGATGCTAGATTTCAAAGAGAGGAAAATCGATATCTTGGTAGCCACGTCAGTGGTGGAGGTTGGGGTCAATGTGGAAAATGCTTCGCTTATCGTCATCGAAGGCGCGGAAAGGTTTGGTCTGGCCCAACTCCACCAGCTGCGCGGTAGAGTCATCCGCTCAAACCACCAGGCGTATTGCTACGTCTTCACCGAAAGCCAAGGTGAGAAATCAAAAGAACGGCTCAAGGCTCTGGTTACCGCCCGAAACGGTTTTGAGCTTGCGGAATTTGACCTCGCCCAACGGGGAGCCGGAGAATTGGTGGGTGGAAGACAGTGGGGCATCTCGGACCTCGGCATGGAAGCCATCAAAAATATCAAAATGGTCGAAGCGGCCCGCGCTGAAGCCGCAAGGGTTGTCGAAAATGATCCTGAACTAAAAAAGTTTCCGCTTTTGAAAGAGCGGCTGGAATCATCGCCAACTAAAATTCACTTTGAATAATCGTGTTAAACTTTACGGACATGAATCCCGTTAGAAGTTCAGCACGTTTAAGTGATTGTGGTAAAATTATTGTTTGTAAACTTCTAACGGGATGAATTACGCCTTGTTTGCCGATATTACAGCCTTTACCCACATCACCACTATCGTCTTGGTCATTGTCGGGCTTCTGGCTTGTTTTCGATACCGGCGCTTCAGACCATGGGAAGCAGGCGCGCTCATTGCCGTAGTAGTCTTGTGGTCATATTACGGCAATTGCCCACTCACTATCCTTGAACAATACTTCCGCGACATGGCCGGACAAGATACGAACCTGACCTCGGTCGGCTTCCTTCCCTACTACGCCAACGCACTATTGGACATGAGCTTATCCTCCAAGCTTGTACAGCAAACTACTTTCTTTACCGGTGGGGCCATCTTTGCCGCTTCCCTTGACTGGCTCTCCCCCTATTTCCATTTCCACCTTTTCTCCTTCCGCAAATCGTTCAAAAAAATGTTTAGGGTAAAAAGGCACGCCTAAAGCAGAGCCTTTTCTTTTCTGCTATATTAGTGTTCATTCCACCCTTAGCTCAGTTGGTTAGAGCACAGAGCTTATACCTCTGCGGTCCTTGGTTCGAATCCAAGAGGGTGGACTACAACGAAAAAAGCGAACTGCTTCGCTTTTTTCGTTGTAGTCCAGGGCACAGCAATGTTTTTGTTTGAGCGAAGCGAAAGGCAAAAACCGCGAGCCGGGGTCGCGAGATTTTTACGTCAGTAAAAATACTCGTGACGACAAGTTTAAAATTGACTAGTTGCTATCTTCATGGTATCATACTGGTAGAAGGAGGGGTAAAAATGGCACCCATCGAGGAAAGCGAGAGATTCAGGCAGTTTGTTACCGAGCTCCAGCTTTCACGAGAGAAATTCATTTGTCAGACAACCTCAGAAATATTTCGCTTCACGGAAGTTCGCCGTTGGGAAGATACCCCCAGCGCCATGGGACAAAGAGTTGTCACGCAATATGAAGGATACTGCCCTCATTGCAATGACATATGTTTACGTCTCGGTGATTCATTACTTCCTGATAAGGGCCCGTCTTTGACAACACTGGGTGCCCATATCACCCACCGATTTTTCTGAGTCCTGCGGCCCCCGCAGGACTTTTTCCTTTCTATAAAATCCGTTATACTACCTCCGTCTTATTGATATGAACCGAATTAAAAATCGACGAGTATATTTTGTCGGGATTGGCGGTATTGGTGTGTCTGCTTTAGCACAATGGTACCTTTCAGAAGGTTGGGATGTTACAGGCTCGGATGCTAGCCGTTCCCTTATTACTGATGACTTGGCTCGCCAAGGAGCAGGAGTTCGTATCGGCCCTCATAATGCAAGTTGGCTTCACTCTGACGTTTCGCTCGTAATTTATAGCGTCGCCGTAAAAAAAGAAAATGTTGAACGAAAGAAAGCCGAGTCTCTTGGTATACCGCAGCTTTCCTACGCTGAAGCACTCGGAGAACTGACAAAAAGTTACAAAACGATTGCGGTCGCCGGTGCTCATGGAAAATCGACAACGACGGCCATGGTAGCGCTGATGCTTTTGAAAGCAGGC
>JAUYKR010000068.1 GCA_030699855.1 bacterium | reverse complement strand
AACTAAAAAGTCCGCTCTGGAGACGGTTTTGACCACTCTCCACGCCGGTGGAAAGTTTGGAGGTGATTCAAGTGGATACAAAGTTTCAGGCGGTCTCCACGGCGTAGGCGTGTCGGTGGTCAATGCGCTTTCCGACTGGCTGGAGGCGAAAGTTTTTCGGGATGGGAAGGAATACACTCAAAAGTACAAGACAGGAGTGGCAACTTCCGATGTCAAGGTGACGGGTAAATCTCGTTCCAATGGCACTCAGATCACCTTTTTTCCAGACGCGAGCATTTTTGATAGCATTGAATTTGACTACAGAACCGTAAAGACTCGTTTGCGACAGCAGGCGTATTTGACCAAAGGTGTTCACATCTTTTTGAAAGATGAGCGAAAGGGACTGGAGCAACGCGATGCGTTTTACTTTGAACAGGGGATTGTGTCGTACGTCGAACACCTGAATCAGGGCAAGGAGCGCTTTGGTGATATTTTTTACACGGACAAAGAGACCCCCGAAGGGAGAATCGAGATTGCCTTACAGTACACCGATACTTTTCAGGAGGTGATCTATGGCTTTGCCAACAATATTTTCACCACCGAGGGGGGAATGCACATTACGGGTTTTAAGGCTGCGCTTACCCGATCTTTGAACACGTATGCCAGGAAGAATAGCCTGTTGAAGGAGAAGGAGGAGAATTTTCAGGCGGAGGATACGCGAGAGGGCCTGTCGGTTGTCGTTTCCGTCAAGCTGGCTCAGCCCCAGTTTGAGGGGCAAACCAAATCGAAGCTCGGAAACGCCGAGATGAGAACGGCGGTGGAAACGGTTATGAATGATGCCTTTTCTGAATTTTTGGATAGAAACCCGGACAGCGCCAAGCAAATCGTGAGCAAGTGCATGTTGACCTCCAGAGCCAGGCTTGCGGCCAGAGCCGCTCGCGATTCGATTATCCGAAAAGGCGCCCTGGACGGCTTAACACTTCCCGGCAAGCTGGCCGACTGCAGCAGTCGCGATCCAAAGATCTGCGAACTGTTCATTGTCGAGGGAGATAGCGCCGGAGGTTCCGCCAAACAGGGCCGTGAGCGAGAATTTCAGGCTATTCTCCCTCTCAAGGGGAAAATTCTCAACACTGAACAGGCTCGACTGGACAAGGTTCTGGCCAATGAAGAGATTAAATCGTTGGTCATTGCCCTGGGAACCGCCATCGGAGACGTCTTCGACATGAGCAGACTGCGCTATCACAAGCTGGTGATTATGACGGATGCCGATGTCGATGGCGCGCATATCCGTACTTTGATCCTCACGCTTTTTTACCGCTACTTCCGTGAGGTTGTCGAACAGGGATACTTGTACATTGCTCAGCCGCCGCTCTACAAGGTTACCAAGGGCAGGCAGTCCTGGTATATTCAGTCGGAGGAGGAAAAGGAGAGTATCGTCACCCGCGAGGGAATTGACCCTAAATATGTCCAGAGGTATAAAGGTCTGGGAGAGATGAACCCGGAGCAACTGTGGGAGACGACCATGGACCCGGATAAGAGGAGTTTGCTTCAGGTCCGCATCGAAGATGCGGAAGAGGCCGATAAAATTTTTGAAATTTTGATGGGAAATCTGGTTTTGCCTCGCAAAAAATTTATCCAAACCCACGCCAAGTCCGTGGTTAACCTCGATATCTAAATGATTCGCATCATTCCTCACCGCTGGTATTTCATTTCATTTTTTGCATTACTGGTCGTTGTAAGTCTCGGTCTCCTCTTCCAATACGGCTTGAAGCTTTCCGCAGACTTTGTTGAGGGCACGCTGTATGAAGTTCAATTTGCGGAGGAGGTCAGCCAAACGGAACTTTTTTCCAGCTTGTCGAATTATGTGCATCAGGATGAATCCGTCCTGGGAAATGTTGAGGTAAAACAGACCGATTACGGCAGCTTTGTTCTTCGGCTCAAGCGACTGGACACTGCCCAGCAAGATGAATTTACGGCTTACCTTGGCCAGAAATTTGGAGAACTCAGCATTCTACAGTCCCGCGTCGTTTCCCCGACTTTCGCCAAATCGTTCCGAGACAAGGCCATCCTGGCGGTGGTCGTGGCCTCGGTCATGATCGTCCTTTACATCACCTTTGCCTTTCGCGGAGTTTCCCGCGGCATTCGCTCCTGGAAGCTCGGCCTGGCCTCCGTGATTGCCATGATCGCGAATGTGGTGATTTTAGTCGGTTTGTATGTCGTCCTCGGTATTTTTTATGGAGTAGAGATTGACGGCCTCTTCTTGACCGCTTTACTGACGGTGATGGGGTATTCGGTGAATGACACGATCGTCGTCTTTGACCGAGTCCGGGAAAATATGTTTAGCAAGGGTCATTTGGAAAGTTTTGGCGAAGTTGCGGAAAAGAGTCTTCATCAAACTATGGCCAGGTCGATCAATACCGGTTTTGGCACGATTCTGATGTTGATGTGTCTGCTCCTTTTTGGCGCGGATGAACTGTACTACTTTATTCTCGCCCTCTTGGTCGGTATCGTGGTGGGTACCAGTTCTTCGATCTTTTTGGCCACTCCGCTCCTGACCGTGATGAGGAAGGACTCTTAACTCCTGTTCATGAAGCGAGTCTTGTCCGGTATTCAACCATCCGGTGAACTGCATCTCGGCAATTACCTTGGTGCCATCAGGCAATGGGTTCCCCTGCAAGATCAGTATGAGTGCTTCTTCACATTGGCAGACCTGCATGCCCTCACCTCGCTGACGGAGCCGTCTGACCTGCAGCGTTTTTTGCATGAACAGGTGGTCACCTACCTTTCCTGCGGTCTAGACCCGGACAAGGCGGTTATTTTTAAGCAGTCGGATGTCCCGCATCATGCGGAGTTGATGTGGATTCTTGCCACGGTTACGCCCATGGGTCTGCTGGAGCGAGCGCATGCGTACAAGGACAAGGTCGCCAAGGGTATTGGTTCCACGGTTGGCCTGTTTGCCTACCCGGTTTTGCAGGCTGCGGATATTCTCCTTTATTCCGCCGACCTGGTCCCGGTGGGCAAAGATCAAAAACAGCATATAGAAATTGCCCGGGACATTGCCGATAAATTTCATACCAGATACGGCCAGGTGTTTACCGTCCCGGAGCCGATGATTCCGGAGGAAGTGGCGGTGATTCCCGGTATTGATGGTCAAAAGATGAGTAAAAGCTACAATAATGCCATTCCCTTGTTTGCGAGCGATGAGCAGCTGAAAAAGTTGGTGATGAGTATCATAACCGATTCCGCCGGCGTGGCCGACAAGAAGGAGCCGGTGGGTACGCCACTCTATGAAATTTTTAAGCTTATTAATCCGGAGAAAGCGGAGCAAGCCGCTCAAATGCTACGGGCGGGAGGATATGGCTACGGTGACGCCAAAAAGGAGCTTTTGTCCGCTCTTCAGGACTTTTTGTCGCCTCTCAGGGCGAAAAGGGTAGAAGTAGAGAAAAAAAAAGGTTATGTCGAAGAGGTGTTACAGGATGGTGCCCGCAGCGCCAAAGCTGAGTCTGGCAAAATAATGGATCGCGTTCGAAAACTCGTTGGCTTATGAGAACTTTGTCGATCACACTGCCGTTTACAAAATCCGACTTGCGTTCGCTCAAATCCGGTGACCGTCTGCTGTTGACCGGCACTTTGTACGCGGCACGTGATGAAGCCCACCGCCGCCTGTCGGAGTTGAAGAGGAAGGAAAAAAAACTACCCGTTGATTTGAAGGGTCAATTGATCTATTACGTTGGTCCTGCTCCGAGCAAGCCCGGGCAGATCATCAACAGCGCCGGGCCCACCACCGCCAAGAGGATGGACAGCTACACCGCCGACATGCTTGATATTGGCGTGGCCGGGATGATTGGCAAGGGCGAGCGAGGTGAGGAAACCAAAAGGCTCCTGAAAGGGAAAGCAATCTATATGGCCTGTCTGGGGGGGGTGGGCGCCAAGCAAGCATTGACCATCAAACACCAGGAGGTGGTGGCCTTCGAAGACGCGGGTATGGAGGCGCTGCGAAGGCTGGAAGTCGAAGACTTCCCGGTTATCGTCATTCACGATCTGAGGGGAGGGGATGCGTATGGGGTTTCTAGGAACTAGAATCGGAATTCAGCAATCGTTCTAGCGCGCTTTTTCTTACCCACCCGGCTGCATCAGGGTTGAGGTCTGACAATTCCACCACAGTCCCTCCTTCAGCATCGATGGCCATTCCGCATACGTCGCTGCTATCATTTGTTCCACGGAGTATAAGGCATGTAGCAGTTTGTAAATCTGAGGTTGTGATTTTTAAACTTACACTATGCATGCCTCCGTCTGCCTGAACAGTAATAAATATCTCATCAGTATCCCTGTAAGCAGTGACTGATGCTTGCTTTCCGCCTACTAACAGGACAGACGCTATACCCTTAGGGCTGTCAGCTAGCTCCACCAATTGAGCTGTGGTGATATTCCCGTCTGGACTCTTGAAAAGCACCGGGGCACTTTGTTTGACAAATCTTTTGGCGGCTAGCGCTTGATACGCATCTGTTCGTTGTTCTGGACCTCTGAGAGCCATATGTATCATCTCTTACATCGGTAGCTGCCTATGCCGCCAACCCTGGTGTTGGACTCCTTCTCATTCTCCCCTCAGGTGATTGTTCCTCCATCTCATCTTTCATCACCAATTGCTCGCCGGTTTCGGGATCAATTCTAGTGGCAACTACAGATACCTGTGCTTCGTCTCCACCGTTACTAAGTATAATACTCACTCCTCTCTTTATTTCGGCTTGGGAAATCATAATGAGATGTCTCACATTTCCAAAGATATCGATTTCAAGTGCATCGGCACCACCTTCTGATCCTGTTGCAGTGGCAGTAATTACCGTATTGGGACCCAGAGTCATTTCAACCGTGCCTCCGATCAGTTTGTCAATGTTTTCCTTTGTAATAACTGGGTGCTCAAATCTTATGTGAGGTTCCCTTTGTCCGCCGAGTTCCTGAGACTTCCTGAGACGTGTCTCAGCATCCTTTGTGGGACTGTTGGTTCCAAGTCGATCTTCGATTTTGTCCAGTAACGAGCTGAAAATTCCCATAAGTTTGAAATTAACTAGAGATTACTCCAAGTTACTTTAAATGGAAAGACTTCCCACGATTTTTTGAATTGCAGTGACCATCTTAATATATTCTACTGTATTACCTGGTCTTTGTCCAGGATCCTTGCTAAGGAGGCAGTTGATTAAATCCCCGATCACTCTAGGCATAAAATCCTGAGAAAGTGTTTTAGTTCCAAACTCTCCCTCTTCCCACTCTTTTAAGCGGATTTTTTTTTGTAGGTCTAGACCCCCGCCAGAAATTGGAGGCATGCCCCAA
>JAUYKR010000057.1 GCA_030699855.1 bacterium | reverse complement strand
CCTTCGTCGGCCGGGGGAAGATTATCGATGGTTAGGAAGTAATCCAAATTGACGTCGTAATACAATCGGCCGGAGTTCGCCGGAGATTTGGAAATACCCAAGGGGTTCAGCTTGTTTTCCACCAGAGTGCTCAGATCAACTGATAGCCGTTCCGGGTTGAGGATGTTGCTTTTATCGAAGGGTTTGACCAGCTTTTCCACTCCGTTAATGGACAGGGTGGCGGTAAATTCGGCATCGAGTTCGCCGGTGTGTTCTAAATATTCAATAAGGGCAAAGATACTATTGGTGGTGGTCTGGGTGCTGTCCCAGTGGCCGTCCTTGCGGGCGGATAGCATATAACGGGCGATGTCATCGGCCAAGGCATGGTTGGGATCAATTCTCATCAGAGCCTTCAGGGCGATGGCGGTGCTGTTCGCATTGGTATTCATGGCCCAGCGGTAGAGGCGCTCATGGTCTTCCTCAAAGTGCGCTCCGCGGGCGTCGACAGTAACGCGGTCCAGAATTTCCTTCATCACCGTTTGCGCCTGAGATCCATTACTTCGTTTGAGGGCCATGGCCAGGTAAGCCTTGGCGAACAGTGGTAAGTCCTGGCGTTTCTGGTAAAGATTGCTGGCCAGGTTGGCATCAGCCTGTCCCATTTCCGCCAGCACGTACAGAATATAGGCCCGATTGATCAGGGAGGCGTTTTCATCCAGGTTGAGTTCGCGCAGGGTGTTGTGCAAATAGTCTTGTGCCCGATCAAGTACTCCCGCGTCCACGCTGTAGCCGGCCTCCTGCGCCATGTGTAGGGCGAAGGCCACATAAGCACTCAGATAAGGATTGCTCTCCCGGCTGTTTTCCCAAAATCCGAAGCCGCCGTCACCTCGTTGGAAAGCGTACAGCCTCTCCAGACCGGCGGTCACTTTATTCTCCAGGGTCTTTTCGTCGATCAGCCGGAAGGCTTCAAAGTTTTGAAGCGCCGATACGGCGATGTGGGGAAGAATGCCGGAAACGGTTTGTTCGGTGCAGCCGTAGGGGAACTCATTCAAGTACTCCAGAGCCTTGGGGAAGAAGACGGCGATACTGGGGGAAAGAACGGCCGTCAGTGTTCCCTGTGGGGTTTCTTCCCGGGGTGGAACATACACCTGCTCCAGAACTTTTTCCGTGATGACTCCCGAAGTGGCCACCGACTGGGGCGTGCCGAAGATATAGACTGGAATGGATTCTTCGATTTCATCGACGACGTCCTGCCCTTGGGCTTTGAAGTGGAAGGTGGCCTGCTTGGGATCTTCGATGGTAATCGGAAAAATCAGTTTTTCATGACCATCCGGCTGCAGAGTCAGTTGCTGCTCAGCCTCACCTTCCAACTTAAATCCGGAGCCGGTGAGGGTGACGACGTACTGCTGCTCAACTTCCGTAAAGTTGTGGACGATGGCTCCTAATTCAATCTGGTCTCCCTTCACCGCGAAGCGGGGGCGAACCGGACGGACAATAGTTTTTTTGGTTTCCACAAAGGTTTGAGCTTCGGCGCCAAAGAGGTGATCCTTCGTGTGAGCAATGGCTAAAATTTGCCAGGTGGTCAGGTTATCGGGCAGGGCGAAGCTGAGCTGAGCTTTCCCCTCTTTGTCCGTGATAATCGCTGGTTGCCAGAAGGCAGTGTCTTTAAAGTTCGAGCGCAGTTGATCTCCCGAGGCGCCGCCTCCGCCGCCCTTGGAGCCGGGCTTGAAGGTTTCAATCAGGTACAGCAGCAATTGAGCGGTCTTGACTCCCAAGCCGCGTTCACTATAAAAAGATCGCACCAGATCCGGCATTTCAAAGCCGAGCAAAGCCTGCAGGCTCATATCCACCACGCCCACCGAAAGCTCGGCACTCACGGGCTTCCCCTCGGCGTCCTTCACATCGGCGGTGATGGTTACGGTTTCACCGGGGCCGTATTTGGGTTTGTCGGTGCTCAGCTGGACTTCCAATCTTTTCGGCTCAATTTCCACGTTCAATTTGGTCAGACCCATCTTGAAGGCCGGCATGCCGGTATCTTCGCCATTATCGTCAAAAGTCTGTCCATCGCGAGGCTTGATGATCACCGCCGATACGTAGGCGGTGGGAATCAAATCTTTCGTAATTTCCACCTCCACCGGCTGAGCGTTGCTGGTGATGGCGATAACTTTTTTGCTGATGACCTGTTCGCGTTCGACAGTGATGAGTGCTTTGACATTTTTCCCCTGATAGGGTGATTTGAGGTTCAGCTTGGGTGTATCGCCGACTTTATATTCCGGCTTGTCGGCAATCAGGTCGACCCGATCATTATTCTGGCGAGGCCAGTTGATGAAGGTGTTCGAGTAGGCGTAAAAAGTCGTTCCGGCGCTGGCGACTCTGCCATCTTCATCGGTGGTTTCCACCACGACTCGGTGTTGGCCGCCTTTGTCGACCAGGAGGCTAGTGCTTCCTTTGCCTTTTCCGTCAGTGTTCAGGCTGGTATCACGGACAAAGGTATCTTCCGGTTCATTATCATAATAGTACATTCCGTCGACGCTCTTCTTCTTCACCGTGTTCCAGGTTCGCGAGAACAATTTCACCGTCACCTTTTGACTGGCCTTGGCACTGCCATCAGGATTCAGCGTGATGACCTTTATTTTTGCCTCCTGGCCCGGTTCCACGCCGTATTCTTCCATCAGCACGCCCACGTAGACTTTGGTTTTGTGCGCGACAGCGGAGCTGCGGGTGGACACCACCTGATTGTTGGCGTCGGTGACGGAGAAGTCCACATTCAAAATCTGGCTGACGCTCTTGTCGTTGAGATCCAGCGGGAAGGAAATATCCAGCTTGCCGTGTTCGTCCAGCTGGCCTTCTCCACTGGTCAGGCTGTTCTGTCCGCGACTGCAATTCCACCAGCACCAGGCGTCTTCCAAAGCGAAGGAATACCATTCATCCCCGGCGTAGCGGTTGAAAAAATAATCCTGAAGGCCGGCATGCCAGCTGACCTTGGCCTTGCTGAGAGGAGCGCCGAAGTAATACCTTCCTTCGATGCTAAAGGCGGCCCGATCGCCGTGAAAATAGTCTTCCGCCGCTGCGGTAGAACTAACCTCGTACTCCGGTTTGCGGAATTCAAGGACGGAAAAAGAAGTGCCG
>JAUYKR010000042.1 GCA_030699855.1 bacterium | reverse complement strand
GATCGGTAGCTTGACGGCCATTGGCGTAACTCCTGCAACTGCTGCACGTGCTAAGCGCACGTGCTGTTATTCGTTCAAACTCCCACCTGGCTGAGCCGCGAGTTGACCTTGGCATCGACCAACTCGGCCTGGACCGAACGGACCAGGACTTGCTGAGAACTCTGATCGAAAAATTCCAGGGCGGCCCCGTCGGTTTAAATACTTTGTCCGCCGCCACCGGCGAAGACGAGGGAACCATAGAGGATGTTTACGAGCCATTTCTGATCCAGCTCGGAATGCTCGACCGGACCCCAAGGGGGCGGATAGCCACACAAAATGCTTACAAACATCTGGGAATACCTTCCGCCTTAAAAAATCATCAGGGAAGCCTATTATAGGTATAGAAATCACTCTTTGGGGTCTGGGGGAAATACGCTTCTGCGCGACCCCGGAGCCGGAACTGGTTATGGCGTGGAGGCGGAGGGGACTCGAAGGCAAACGGTTGCTAGAAGCCTATTTCTCCCAGTGCTTTTGGTTCTTTTGGCAGCAAAAGAACAAAAAAAGAAAATAACACGTGTAAAATGTCAAAGTATCATCATATTAATTCTCTCATCAAACTCGAACAGCTCCTCGAAACTCGTTATGAAATCCCAAACCGGGCAGTGGCGAGAGAAGCGGTCCGAAGCGAAAGTTTCCCGATTATTGAGGGAAACGAAGCGAAGGATGCTGAATCAGAAAAATCACAGATTTTATCTGATTCAGCAAGCGACTCCCCATTCCGAGCAGAGTTTGAGAAGTTTATTTTTCAGCACCCCCTTCGTTTCACCGACTATTTGCTCAGGCAGATCAAGCGTTCGCCAGCAGTGGCAAAACAATATCTGCCAGATCCGCGCGAGCTGGATCCTGTCGGCTTGGAGAAGCCATTAACTGGCCAAATTAATACCGGCGTCCCCGGCCTGGAACGGATGTACCTCGATCGAGTAATCCTGATGCCAACTTCTCAGTGCTTCGCCTACTGCCGCTTTTGTTTTCGCAAAAATTATTCGCACGACTCACGCGAACCGGACTATGGCAATCCGCAAGACACGTTTGAGAAAGCTCTCAACTACATTCGAAACGACGAGCGCATCAAAGAAGTTCTGATCACCGGCGGGGACCCGCTGATGTTTCGAGATAAAGTTTTGGAATTGATCAAAAAGCTGAGAACGATCCCCCAGCTCACCGGTATCCGCATCGGAACCCGCATTTTCAGCAGTGACCCGGAATTGATCACCGAAGAATGGATTCGCCCCTTCAAAAAACTCAATTCCACATCTCCCAACCTGCCTGCCGGCAGGCAGGCTCCCATCTCCATCTCCTCCCACCTGAACCACCCCGACGAGCTCACGGAAGAATGTATGCGAGCCCTACTGCTCTGCACCCAAAACAGAATCCCCTTGTACAACCAGACCGTGCTCCTGAAAGGGATTAACGATGATCCGAAAACGCTGATCGACCTCTTCCGAAAACTTCGACAGCTGGGCGTGGAACCCTACCGGGTCTACATGGCCGATCCGCTGAAAGGAACGCAGTACTTACGCACCAGTTTGGATGAATTCACACAGATCAAAAAATATCTAAGAGCTTACGCCTCCGGCCGCGTTGTCCCCTCCTTCGTCGTCGACACCAGAATAGGCAAAGTGGAACTGGGAACGGATGCGGAGATCGTACAGCGCAAAAAAAATACCGTTTGGATCAAAACAGCGTACACGGCGGGGATTTTTAGGTCGATGGATCCAAATTGGGAAATTCCGGAATATTGTAAACAAGCAGACGACAAATCCTTGATTGTAGAATATGAGGATTCTCTACCGCTCTCAATAAAAAAGAAGAAGGGGTGAATTTCGCAGCGAGGACATTGAAAGAAAGAGTGGATTAAATAGAAAAAACATACGGACAGTTCCGCAGCAAGAAATTCACCCCTTCTTCTTTTTTTACCAACACCATCTTCCCTTATTCCTCATTGCACCCGTTCCACGTACTCCCCCGTCTCGGTATTCAGCCGAACCTTGTCTCCGGTCTTCACGAACAATGGCACCTGAACGGTGGCCCCGGTCTCGATAGTCACAGCCATGGTCTTGCCGGTAGCGCTGTCGCCTTTGACCCCTGGAGGGGCTTCCGTGACCAGATAGACCTCCTTCGGCGGCATCTGCACCCCCACCGCCCTGCCATTGACGATGGTCAATTTGACTTCCATATTATCCTTCAAAAAATTAACCACGTTCCCCAAACTTTCTGCCGGTAATTCCACCTGCTCATACGATTCGTTATCCATAAAGGTGTAGTTGGTACCGTTGTTGTACAAGTATTGAGCGGGATTGTGCACCATGCTGGCCTCATCCAGATTCTCGCCGGACTTGAAGGTGTTTTCCACCAGTTGTCCGGTCTCGACGTTGCGGAGCTTGATGCGGAAAAAGGCCGATCCCTTGCCGGGATTGACGAAGGTGATGTCGGTAGCCGTCCACACCCCATGTTTCCAGTTGATGGCCCCGCCTTTTTTAAGCTTGCTGATGTCCATAGAAAATCTTAAATAAACAATCGCTTGGCAGTGTATCAAGGCTTTCACCCTTTAAGAAAGGAAAAAAATCTGCTATAATAGTGTGATAAAAATATAAAAAAACAAAA
>JAUYKR010000030.1 GCA_030699855.1 bacterium | reverse complement strand
TGCGGAATTTCAAGCTGATTGATCAGGGCCACGCTTTCGCCGCCGCCGATGATGGTCTTCCCATGGCAGTGGGCCATGGCCCTGGCGATAGCCTCCGAACCGTGGCGAAAGTGTTCTTTCTCTGCTAAGCCGAGTGGGCCGTTCCAGATCACCGTCTTCGAGTACTCGATCAATTGAGCATATTTGGCGGCAGTCTTCTGGCCGATGTCGAAGATCTTCATGTCCCCCATCACGTCCTCCACGGGAATGTCTATGGCCGGAGTGGCGTCACTCGCCCTATCGGCACAGACCACGTCTATGGGCAGTACCAGTCCGTCTTTCTTTCCGTCCAGGGCGATCGCGATTTCCCGGGCCACCTTGGCTTTGTCCGCCTCCCTCAACGACTGCCCGGTATCAAAGCCCTCGGCGTGCAGAAAGGTGTTGGCGATTCCGCCGCCCACCAGCACATGGGTCACGGTATGTAAAAACTGCTTGATGATACCGATCTTGGTGTCGATTTTAGCTCCGCCAATAATCAACGTGAAGGGGTGCTTAATGTTCCCTTCTTCCAGAAGCGGCTGAAGCGACTTCACTTCTTTTTCCAGCAGCAGTCCGGCAGCCTTTTCCTTCATCAGCTTGGGTAATTCCACAATGCTGGTATGGTGGCGGTGGCAAACGCCAAAGGCGTCATTTACATACACATCCCCAAACCCGGCCAGCACCTCCGCAAAGGCCAGGCGCTTTTGATCATCCGCCTCTGTTTCGTCATCCAGGCGCAAATTTTCCAGCATGACCAATTGCGCACCTTCCGGCGGACATTCACGGCAACTGTCGAGCTTGGCCACTTTTTTCCCAAGGAGCTTCTCCAGGCGTCTGGCATGGGGCGCCAAAGAAAACTCTCCGTCTTCATTCCCAGGCCGGCCCTGGTGAGCCAGAAGGATGATCTGTTTCGCGCCCATCTTCAACATCTGTTCTATGCCGGGCATGATGGCCCGGAGCCGATTATCATCGGCAATCACGCCACTCTGAACCGAGCTGTTGATATCCACCCGATACAGCACCCGTTTGCCGTGCAGATCGAGGTCAGACAGAAATTTCATATTTGGCGGCCTAAAACTAAGCAGCTTTATTTTGTTCTCCAGCCCCATGCCCGTCGGTAGGCGCGGCACCCATCAGCTTGGCTCGAAGCGCGGCTGCGGCGGCTTCATCCTGCCCCTTTTGACCCTGTTGCTTTTCTTCCAACTCCAGATCCCTCCAATCTTCAATTTGTTTTTGCTGGAGCTCGCGGATCTTGACCTGATGCTTCTCATCCAGTTCGGCAAATTTGCGACGCTCTTCTTCAAAAATCTTAATCAGCTCGTCGATCTGATATTGAGAGAGCTTGGAAATGGACTCAACGATCTTCTTCTTTTCATTCTTGGTCAGAGAGATCGACCCTGACAGCATCTTTAAAAAATACTGCTCATCAAAAGTTGTGTTGGGGTGGGCCGGGCACGTGATAGAGGTGGCGTAGTCGCCGACGGCGCCGATACCCAGTTCATGATCCGGTGGGCGAGGCCTCAAATAACTCTGATCATCTCCAGCCGTTTGTCCGGCACCAGTACCTGTTTGAGCGCCAGTCTGAGCACTGCCAGTCTGAGCTCCTCCAGTGCTGACTGGCGTGGGGTCATCGGCGGAAACAATCACCGGGCCGGTCTGGCTGGTGCTGCCTCCAGTCTGGGCAGGTGGAGGGGTCGGAGCACCCTGAAAACCAGAAGTTCCTCCGGCTGCTGTTGTCTGCTGATCATCCATACGAACACTTTAATGGAAGCCAAAAATAAGGCCTCCCCATTGTAGCAGACCGGTTATTGTTGTCACGCTTAATTGGCCTTAAAAAATGGTGCGCCCGGCCCCGCAGAATTGCGGGGCGGCCAATGGTTAAATAATGGTGCGCCCGGCCCCGCCATTCGGCGGGGCGGCCATCAGCCTAGGATGGTGCGCCCGGGAAGAATCGAACTTCCGACCCTCAGCTTAGAAGGCTGCTGCTCTATCCACTGAGCTACGGGCGCGTGAACGACGAACAAAGAGAGGAAGTGAACGCTTTCCGTAGCCAGTCCCGCAAGGCGGCGACTGAGCTACGAGGGCTCTGTGGCTTCATTGTACGAGATTGCCGCTTGCGGCACAACCGTGCTAGATTTGAGCCAATTATAGTTTCCCGCCCTCTTGAACAAACTTATCCAGTTTTTCGGCCTCGACCTGCGTTCCCTGGCTTTCTTTCGCGTTGGCCTCGGCTTGCTCATCCTCGGCGACCTCATTGTTCGCGCCAGCGCCCTGGTGGCTCACTATACCGACTTTGGCGTACTCCCCCGCCCCATTCTTCTGGAGCAGTTTATCAATAACTGGCACGTATCTGCACATCTCGCCAGCGGCGAAACATACTTTCAGATTTTACTCTTTCTGCTGGCCGGAATATTTGCCCTGATGCTGCTGTTCGGCTACAAAACCCGCCTGGCTACTATCGCCTCCTGGTTCCTGCTCATCTCTCTTCATGCTCGCAATCCCATGGTGCTTCAGGGCGGCGACGTCCTGTTTCGCATGCTGCTGTTCTGGGCCATGTTTTTGCCGCTTGGCGCCCGCGCTTCCGTGGATGCTTTGCGAAAACCGATAATGGATAATCCCCCCCTTCATTTTTCCGCCGCTTCTGTCGCATTGTTCGCTCAAATCATTTTGGTCTACTGGATGGCGGCCGCTCATAAGACCAGTATCGAGTGGTGGAGCGAAGGCTCCGCCATTTACTATGCCCTCAGTCTCGATCAGTTCACCACTCCCCTGGGCTATTTGCTCTACGAGTATCCCGTCCTCATGCGCGGGCTCACCTGGGCGACCATCGGCACCCAGATCATTGCTCCGGCCCTGCTGATCTCACCCATCTGGACCACTCCCCTGCGCTGGCTGGGAATTCTGCCCCTTGCCGCCATGAACACCGGCATGATGCTGACGATGGAGCTGGGGCCGTTTCCCTGGGTTGTTTTTGCCGGGCTGGCCGCCCTGCTGCCCTCCGGTTTTTGGCAGAAGCTTCCCAGCCTGCTTAAAACGAACAAGCAACAGGGTCTCAAAATTTACTACGATGCCGACTGCGGTTTTTGTCAGGCGGCCGCTCAATTTCTGCGCCTGTTCCTTCTCATTCCCCATGCCAAACTCCTGCCCGCCCAGAGCAATGCCGTGGTCTGCAAGCTCATGGAAGAACGAAATTCCTGGGTGGTGACAGATTATCTGGAGAGGAAACACTTCCAGTTCGACGGTTTTGTCGCCCTCCTCGCGGCCTCCCCCCTCTTTTGGCCGCTGGTCTATCCGGCTCGCCTGCGACCGCTCGCCTGGCTGGGCAATCAGGTCTACGTCCTGGTCGCTTCTCATCGTCAGCGCAGTTGCCAGCTCCTTCCTCAACACCAGCTCGTTCCTCATCGAAGCGCCTTCCTGGCCAATGGCATAGTGACCATCTTGCTTGCGCTCACCATCCTCTGGAACCTCAGTGACTCCAAAGTGACCTCGGTCGAATTCCCCGAATCGGCCAAGCCGCTGATGTGGATTCTCCGCCTTGATCAAAAGTGGGATATGTTCAGCCCCTACCCGCTCAAGGAAGATGGCTGGTACGTGCTGCCCGGCACCTTGCTCGACGGAACAGAGGTGGATGTGCTGACCGGTAAAGCCGTCACTTACGAAAAACCAGCCATGGTTTCGGCTACCTATCCCAACGAGCGCTGGAGAAAATATCTGATGAACTTGTGGCTTCGGGACAACACCGATCACCGCCTTTGGTACGGCAAATACCTGTGCCGCGATTGGAATGCCCGCCAGGAGGGCGAGCAGCAGCTCGATAATTTTCAGATCATCTTCATGAAGGAGATGTCGCTTCCCAATTACGAGATTCCCAAGCCCGAGCCGGTGGGACTGTGGGAGCACTTCTGTTTCAAGGAGTAATCTGCGTCAGCCTGGAAAACAGGGGGGGTCGAATTTTGAAGCGAGGACCTATTCAAAATAGCCGTGAAAATAGTTTTTATGAGTACCGCCTAAATTATCAACACCAGGGAAATCGTGTCTTTCCACAGCGAAAAATGCGACCCCCCCTGTTTTTCAGGAACACCAGCCCTCAATGAGCTTCGGTGAGCTCCCGAATCACTTCCGGATACCACTGCTTTTCCAGCTCCTGCACCCTCTTCTTCAACGAGTCGGCCGTATCTCCCGGCAGCACCGGACAGGTTTTTTGTAAAATAATCTGGCCGTGATCCACCTGCTCATCCACGTAGTGGATAGTCATACCGGTCTCTTTGTCCCCGCTATCCAACACTGCCTGGTGGACATCCAGGTCCATTCCCGGATATTTTGGCAACAGAGATGGGTGAATATTAATGATCTTCCTTGGATACTGGCGGACGAACCAGGGAGAAAGAATGCGCATCCAGCCAACCAGTACGATCAGATCGATATCGTGTTTTTGGCAGTGTTCGGCTAGCTGGCGGTCATAGGTTTCTCGATCCAGGGGTTGGCCCTGTTCATCTCGGGGATCGATAAAAATAACGGAAATAGCGGCCTTCTTGGCCTTTTCAGCCGCTCCGCAGCCCTGTTTATTCACTAGCACAAGGCGTAAATCGGCATTTGGAAGCCTTCCAGCAGCTACTTCATCCAAGACGGCTTGAAGATTTGTGCCATTCGTAGAGGCAAATACGGCAATATTCATATCTTCTTTGCTTATTTGATACTATTTTATGCTTTTTTTTGACTAAAAATAGCTAAAAATACATTTTTGAATATGACATTGACACCATGATGTGCATCTACTACCTTATGTGACCTTATTCATTTTTGATACAACATATGAAAAGGCGCCTCTCGATCTTGATTGTCGTTTTCATGGTGCTGCTGGGTCTTCATGCCCCCTCTCACCACACCTTGGCCGAACTGGATTCACCAGTTCTGGACCCTCAAGTTATTGTGTCTGAGGACAGCCCTATCCCCTCCTGGGAGATTAGGGTTGGAGACTGGATCGTGGCTGATGTTATCAATAACACCCTGCAGTTTGTTCGCGCCGACAGTTCGGAAGTATCCCCTTTGACTCCCATTGCCAGTGGAATTAACAACGGCCGTCCCATAACCTATCTAGGTATGACCTACAAGCCTGCCACTCCGAAAAAGACGTGGGAGATCCGCTCCGCTCACCAGCAAAACCGTTGGCAGATCTTCGGTACTAAAGAGGCCAAAGAACAACTCTTTCTCCGCCTCTACGACATGACCTCCGGCACTCCTCGGTTCACGCACTACGGTATTCACACCATCCCCAATATTGATACCATGCTTACCGCCAACGACGGTTTCAATAGCTGGGGCTGTTTGGTCACCCGCTACGACCTCCTCAAAAAAATCGAAGCCTTGTTCGAACTCAACGGAGGTGTCATCAAAGTGGTGACGACAGACGACAACGCCCTCCAGTATTTAGCCTCGGGGCAGAACGGGATATAATGGCTTTCAAATTTCCCCTTAAAAGGACTACAATAGGACTGTAGTTCTTTCATATGAGCCTATCTCGCTCGGTTATCCTTCTTGTTCTTCTCCTTACCTCCTGCACCATGTCCAGCGGTACCCAGCCCCACGATGACCAGATGAATGAAGAGGAGCGCAAGCGCCTGATGATCCAGGGCTACGAAAACCAGCAGATCATGAAGGAAAACATTGAACAGGCAAAAAAATCCTCCCGGGCTCCCAGCCCCGCAGCCTCCGACCAACCTGCCGATTGGCAGAGTGACCCCACTCTGATGATGGACCAGGGAAGGTTGGACATGAACAGTGGCGAAGTCATACCAGACCGGATGGAGCAAAAAGAAGAAGACTCAGAGGGCTCAAAGAAGCCTTGAAAAAAGATACACAAAAGATATACTTAAAGAGTAACATTTGTTT
>JAUYKR010000029.1 GCA_030699855.1 bacterium | reverse complement strand
AGCGGACAAGACCAACGACAATGTCGGAGACGGCACCACCACGTCCGTTGTTTTAGCCCACACCATTATCGAAGAAGGAGAAAAAGCCATTAATGAAAAGGGCTTTAATGTCATTCAGTTGGCCGAAGAGCTCAAAGCCGCCATCCCGGCTGTTGTTGAGGGACTCGAGAAACAGAAGGAAGAAATTAACGACGCCAAAAAGATTCAGGAGGTGGCGACGCTTTCTGCCAAGGATAAGAAGATTGGGGCTTTGATAGCCGAGGTGATGAACAAGGTAGGTAAAGACGGCGTCATCACCGTGGACGATTCCAACACTATTGAATCTGATCATGAGCTCGTGGAAGGCATGCAGTTTGATCGCGGCTACATCAGCCCCTACATGGTCACCAACGCAGAGAAGATGGAAGCCAACCTGGAAGAACCCTACATCCTCGTTACCGACAAAAAGATCTCTTCCATCAAAGAATTCCTGCCACTCTTGGAAAAGGTGGTTCAATCCGGCAAAAAAGATATGGTCATCATTGCCGAAGACATTGAGGGAGAAGCTCTGACCACCCTGGTGGTCAACAAGCTGCGGGGTACCTTTAATATTTTGGCCTTGAAAGCCCCCGGCTTCGGTGATCGAAAGAAAGATATGCTCCAGGATATCGCCATCGTCACCGGCGCCCAGTTTGTCTCAGAAGAGCTGGGCAAGACCTTTGAGACCGTCGAGCTTTCCGATCTCGGCCACGCCAAGCGAGTGGTTTCCGACAAGGACAGCACCACCATCGTGGGCGGCCAAGGAGAAAAAGCACAAAATGAAGCACGCGTAGCGCAGATCAAAGCACAGCTTGAAAAGATCGATTCGAGTTTTGAGAAGGACAAGCTTCAGGAACGTCTCGGAAAGCTTTCCGGAGGTGTTGCCGTGATTCGTGTCGGAGCTCCGACTGAATCCGCCCAAAAGGAACTGAAGCAGAGAGTTGAAGACGCCGTTTCCGCCACTCGGGCTGCCATGGAAGAGGGTATCGTTCCCGGAGGCGGCATGGCCCTGTTTCACTCAAAGTTTGAAATTACCGAAGGAAGTGATAAGGCGGTCAGTGCGGCAGCGAAAAGTATCATCCAAAAAGCTCTGCAGGCTCCCGTTACCGAAATTATTCGAAATAGCGGCGAAGAGCCGAATATGATCATTGCTCAGCTTCAGCAAAGCAAGGACAACTGGACTGGCTTCAACGCCGTTACAAATACCATTGAGAACCTGAAGGAAAAAGGCATCATTGATCCACTTAAGGTGACGAAGACTGCGTTCACGAATGCGGTTTCTGTAGCCAGCACCTATCTGATGATGGGTGTGGCAATGGCCGATATTCCGGAAAAAGAGAGTCCTCAGACCGGTCCTCCGGGTGGCATGGGCGGAATGATGTAGCAGACACTGGGGAAGTCCGACTTCCCCAACTTCCAATTTCTCCCCTCTGCGTTTTTTTGATATCATATTAAAACATGAAAACCCTAATTACAGTTCTGATAGTTGTGGTGGTCGCAGTGGGAGGATATCTATTGATCAGTGGAGACAAGACGGATGATACAACCGAGATTGCAGACGGAATGCCTATGCAAGAATTAGATTATGTATCAAGTTTGCCAGCAGATATCTTAATTCTCGCGTACGATAAAAATGCAGCAACGCCGATTGAAAAGTGGATCAATGAGAGTGCAGCGGATATTGAAGAGCAAGGTATTAATGTAGAAACTCCCGTGTTAACTAGGACAGAATATCATACAGATTTGGCTACGTGCCAGCGCGAAAATAATGGCAGTCCATGCGGAGGCGCAACTTGCAACATGGTGGCATCGAATGCAACCACGATTCAGTATTGGTGCGGGCGATGGGGTTCCCAATATTTTCTCACAAACAAAGCCGGCTCGAGAGTCATCGTTGTAGAAAATTTTGGCTCTGATCCGCCCTTAACTGCTGCTCAGGTCCTTGCCGCGGTTTCATTTAAGTAGATCTCAACCAAAAATCCCCAAGACATGCCATATATTATAACGAACGGCCGTTCAGTATAATATATACTTTGTCCACGGTTGTTTTGGGAAACAGAAGCTTACGACCCACTTGCTATTTCAGAAGAAACAGTGAATTTTGATTAACTTTTGTTTCAGGGCACCGGCAGCGATATAAAAATGCCCCCGAGAGGGGGTGTTTTGTTAAATAGTGGGGAGATACCGAACTTGCGCTCGGCATCTCCCCAGGCACTGTGGAAGGAAAAAATGAAAAGAACGACACCCACGGGCCTCTCCCGACCCCGGGATCTGCTAGTGTGAGCTTAACATTTTGCCTGCCGTCTTGGCAATTACAGATTGGAGGAGAAAAAAGGGTGGGAATGCCGGCGTACGTCCAGCATCCCCACGCGAAGCGGAGCCCATGAGATAATTTAAGTATAGCATCTCCTATGCGCTGCTGTGGATTATTTTCCCTGCAGTGCTATAGTATGAACATTAGATACATAAACTAAGCATTCACTATGTCTACCCTACTTATCGTCATCTTTTCCCTTATCGGCCTGATTGTACTGTGGCTGATTTTCACCTTTAACTCCTTGATCCGTCTGAGAAACAGGAAGGAAGAGGCTTCAAGCGACATTGAAGTGCAGTCTAAGCGCCGCTATGACCTCATCCCGAATTTGGTTGAGACTGTCAAAGGGTACGCTGCCCACGAAAGGGGAGTTTTGGAAAATGTAACTCAGGCCAGAGCGGCCGCCATGCAGGCTGAAGGCAGCCCTATCGAAAAAGCGGAGAAAGAAAATATGCTCTCCA
>JAUYKR010000027.1 GCA_030699855.1 bacterium | reverse complement strand
GGCTTTCCTCTGCGAACAGGATGGACATTGTTGTCTGGACATGGATCAAATGGTTAATTGTTCTCATCATACCGCCAAAAACCCCATGTCCTAGACACAGGTTTTCTTTACAGTGCTTGAACACGACGGATTTCCGAATAGTGCTCTCATGGACGAAGAAGGAGTTGTCGACTGCGGACAAGCAACCTATATTTTCCCCCGTCCGGATTGCGGTGACATCATCCTGGGCGGAACAGTGGACATCGACGCTGACGACACCGTGAGAGGGGACATCGTTGAGCAGATCTTGAGACGGTGCTACCTTATTTGCCCAGAGCTTTTGGGAAAAAACAGAATTAAAACCTATGTGGGCCTTCGCCCAGGTCGCTGCGGGGGAGTAAGATTACAAAGAGAGCAGAGAGAAGGACGAACGATCGTCCACAACTACGGCCACGGCGGATCCGGAGTCACGCTTTCCTGGGGCTGCGCGAAAGAAGCGGTAGATCTCCAACTGACGCCATCAGCCGTCAACTAGGATTGAAAATCCGGTTAAAAAGTATTACAGTTGAACCCGCTCTCAATTCACAACCATGAAAAAACGTCTCATTGTCGCGGCTGGTCTGCTTTTACTCGTTGGATTCGTTTCCACGAACTCTTCGGTCTCTGCCCTGGTGAATCGCTTGGTAACCTCGGAAGAGAAGAGAATTGTTAAGTTGATCCGCTCAGTCGATAACGCGGTGGTGAGCGTGGTTATTTCCAAGGATTTACCGATAGTGGAACAGTACATCGAAGACGTGACTCCGGAGGGCAATACTTCCGGCTATCGCATTGGAATTCCCCGATTCCGCCAGACCGGTACCGAGAAGCGAAAGATCGGCGGGGGAACGGCCTTCTTCATCGGAAAAGACGGCCTGCTGGCCACCAACGAGCATGTCGTTCACGACGAAGCGGCTGAGTACACGGTGATCGCCAACGACGGAAAAGTCTACCAGGCCCAAGTGGTCGCGAGAGACAGGGAAAAGGATTTAGCCCTCCTGAAAGTACAGGGACCATCCTTTCCTATCGTTCGCCTGAGTAGCAATGGCGAGGCGTTCCTGGGTCAAACCGTGATTGCCATCGGCAACGCCCTGGCGGAGCTGAGGAACACGGTGAGCAAGGGCATCATCTCCGGCATTGGCCGTAACGTCACCACCGCGGACGGGCGCAATTTCGAGAAAGTGATTCAAACCGATACCGCCATCAATACGGGAAATTCCGGAGGGCCGCTGCTGAATACCTCCGGTGAAGCCATCGGAGTCAACTTTTCCACGGTGGTGGGGGCGGAGAATATCGGCTTTTCGATTCCGATTAGTGAGTTGAGACAACTGCTGGAGGAATACCGGAAATAACTATTTTTGACAGTTTTCGCAGAAGTGTGTTCCTCGGCCCTGGTGAACCACTTTTTTAATGATTCCCGAACAGCTCAGGCAGGCTTCACCTCCGCGGCCGTAAACCTGGAGGTGGTGGGCAAATCTGCCGATGCTGCCGTCGGGCTGGATGTAGTCTTTGAGCGTGGTTCCACCCTTGTCCACTGCCGCCTGCAGCACCGCTTCGCAGGACTCGTGTAAGGAGCTCAACTCTTTTGAACTCAGTTTGGCCGCAATCCGCTGAGGACGAATGCCGGAACGGAAGCAGATTTCATCGGCATAGATGTTGCCGATACCGGCGATGAGTTGCTGGTCCATCAGCACCGCTTTGAGAGATTTTTTGCGTCTTCGGAAGCATTCCTGAAACGACTCGATGGTAAAACCCTCCCGCAACGGCTCTATGCCAAAGCGCATCTCAATCAGTTCGGCCTCCGTCTTGGTGACCACATGAAGGTAAGCAAACTTGCGCTGGTCGCGGAAGGCGAGCTTTGACCCGTCTCGAAATTCAAAAATAACATGAAGGTGATCATCAAACTTCTTTTCTTGGCCCACCCGAAATGTTCCCACCGTCTTTTGCGAAGCGTAGAGGAGGGGATACACCCCCGCCTTCACCTCACCCTTGTCGCGAAACAAAAACTGACCCGTCATCTTCAGATGAGCCAGCAGGATATGCTGATCATCGTTCAGGTGAATTTGCAGCATCTTGCCACGGCGGTTAACAGCCGTGACGGACTTTCCCAGAAGGAGTTTGCGAAATTCACCCTCAGGATTCTTCAAAATGCCGGAGTATCGGATTTCCAGGCCCTCAATCCACCTTCCGACCAATTGGACGTGCAGTTGACGGCAAACGGATTCGACTTCTGGTAACTCTGGCATAAAGTGATAAAATTGGCATCTGCGCTTAAATTCTAGCTGTTTTTGCGCTATAATAGTATCTTAGGAGTACTTATTTTTCCGCTGAATTGGCTAAGTTTCACTACCTCCAGGTTATTGTCCCGCAGGGTGAAGAAGCGAACCCGAAAAAAGAGCAGCTCTTCCAGCAGGTTTTGGTGAATCTGCACAACACCGTCAAGAACAAGAGCGTTTCTTTGGAATATTTCGGCTACGAGCAGTACACCTATTGCTATGTGGTGGTGCCGGACGTACTGCTGGAAACTGTGGAAGGCTTGATCTATTCAACATTTCCAGACGCGGAGATTTACCCGGTCAAAGACTATACCCTGAACTACAATCCGGAAAAAAATGCGTTGGCCGGAACCACCCTCAAGCTGCGCTTTAATGACGTGTATCCGTTTAAAAATTATGACGCCTTCACGGAGGACAGCCAGTCCAACCTGTTTTCCGTCATTTCCAAGATCGCCAGCGGGGAACAGATCTGGGTCCAGATCATCATCAATCCGAAGGATGAAACCGCCACCTACCACTTTATGCGCAGCTGGGCGATGCGCTGGGCTCGGATCCGCCAGCGCTTTCACGTGCGCGACTGGTTTCGGGCCAAAAGCGATGATAACGATATTCGCAAAATTCGCGCCGGTCTGGCCGAAGAAAAGTACAAGAATAACCCCTTTGACGTTGCCGTCCGCTGCGGCTATATAGCCAAGGATGACACCACCGCCAAACGAAAATTGGAGGCGGCGATTAACAGCTTTTATCAATTCGGTCATACCGACGTTCAGGAGTTCGCAGCGGGAAAAAAAACATCGGGGATGAGTTTCCTCAAGCTGTACCAACAGCGCTCGCTGTCCGGAAGTCAGCTGATGGGACAAAAGGAGATTTCCACCCTCTATCACTATCCCAATGCCGACCACACCCCCCACATCGTCCATGTTTTGGCCAAGAAAAACGAACCGCCTCAGGATTTACCCAGCCGTGGCAGTGACGACAATATTTCTTTCTTTGGCCAGACCAACTACCACAACAGCTATGTGGAATTTGGGATCAAGCGTTCCGACCGAGCCAGACATCTGTACGCCGTAGGAAAGTCCGGTTCGGGAAAATCAAAGTTCCTGGAAATGCTGATCAAGGAGGACTTTGATACCGGCCATGGCGTCGGTGTTCTTGACCCGCATGGAGATCTGGTGGATGCCGTGATGAAATACATTCCTGACCATCGGGTCAAAGATGTCATTTTGTTCGATCCCGGTGACATTCATTTTCCCATCGCTTTTAATCCGCTGGAGACGGTGGATGAAGCCTACAAAATGCAACTGACCATCGGCTTCATCGACATCTTCAAAAAGCTGTTCGGAACCAACTGGTCCGACCGCCTGGAACACGTGCTGCGCTATACCACCCTGGCCCTTTTGGACAGCCCCAATACCACCGTGCTGTCGATTTTGAAAATGCTGACCGATAAAAACTATCGCCAGACGATCGTTTCCCGCATTCAGGATTCGGTGGTCAAAAATTTCTGGGTGTCGGAATTCGCTGGCTGGAGTGAAAAATTTGACGCCGAAGCCATTACGCCATTGCTGAACAAGGTGGGTCAGCTGGTTTCCACCAATATGATCCGGAACATTCTGGGTCAGCCCCAAAATAAGTTTGATATCCGCGACGTGATGGACAATAAAAAGAT
>JAUYKR010000005.1 GCA_030699855.1 bacterium | reverse complement strand
CTGCTCGGTGGGCCCGAGCACATCGGCAAGATGTCTCTGATCAAAGATCTGATCAGTCAAGTTCGTACGGGCAAAGACCTTGTCGAAGATAGCTCGCTGGGGCGACAGCTCCAGGTTGGGCAGGGTCCCGGATTGCTGTGTTTTTGGGATGGTGGGGAAAGCCTTAAGATCGAAGAGGTGCGGAGAATTCTCGACTTTGTGGCTCACCGTACCGAGGAAGGGGAATACTCCTTCTGCGTGATCGAGCATATGGAACGGATGACCCACTCAGCCGCTAACGCTTTGCTCAAAGTACTCGAGGAGCCGTCCGAGCGCTGTATCTTTCTGATGACCACGCGGGAGGAGAAGAAATTACTGCCGACTCTTCGCTCGCGGGTGCAGTTTTTTCGCTGCACTCTTCCGGCCGAAAAGGAGTTGAGCCAAGCTCTTAAAAACCTGGTGGCGAATGAATTGGAGCGGGAGGAGCTAGTCCGGCTTTCCGCCGGCCGCATCGGTTTGGCCATCGCCATGAATCGGGATAAAGAACTCCTCGAACGGATGCAGAAACTGTACGATGATGCCTGCTTGATCTTCGAACAGGATATTGTCGATCGTTTTGCTTTAGCCGAAAGGATGGGGAACAAGGAATACTCCGATTCGGACAGGAACCAGTTTTTGGCTTATTTGGCTCGTTTAATGCGGCATCGGGGGCTGGAAAAATATCAGCATCAACTCGATCGCGTCCAGGAGGTGAAGCACCTTCTGTCCGATACGCAGGTTAACAAGCGCCTGTTCCTGGAGCATTTGTTTTTGCAGATTTAAGGAGCCTCTGAAAAACGCGATCTGCTTGCGTTTCCCTCGAAAAAATCCTCAACGTATAACACATACGTCTGCGGTTTTTTCTCAGTCCAACACGTCGCATCTCATCGTTTTTCAGAGGCTCTTTACGATCCTTGTCAACTTAGATACAATTCAAATAGTTTTAGCTTGCCCATGTTTCTGCTTTCCACCGACACCTTGCGCGGTTACGGACTCAACCGCATCTTTCGCTTCGCGAAAGAAGCCGGATATGATGGCCTGGAAGTGGCCCTGGATTCTCGGCTCTACGACACTCAAAACGCCGATTATCTCAACGAACTGCGACAGGAATACCAGCTGCCCATTCGGGTAGTCCGAACTTTCGAGAATGCCAGCGTTCAGCGCAGCACGGTGGCCTTCGAACTGGCCAAGAAAGTAGGGGCTCAGACGGTGGTGCTGGAGCCGCCGCGCTTGTTCGATTATCACTACAAGCGCTGGATGAGGAGCGAAGTGCCGGCTCTGCGCAAAAAGTACGGCCTTCACATTGCTCTCAAAAACGTCGCTTCCGAGTTTACCTGGATGATTCTGCCCGGGCGGAGCATGAATAACATCACCGACCTCCAGGACTTCAAAGAAGTCTGCCTGGATGTTTCCAATCTGTATGCCAAAAAAATCGACCTGATGCGGGCCTACGAGACGCTGAAGCCGTTCATGAAGCATGTCCATCTTTCCAACGTGTACCGGACTCAGGAACACAGCATGGTGGACGAAGGAATCATGCCGGTGGAGAGTTTTTTGACCAAGCTGAACAGGGAGAGTTATGGCTCTGATGTTTCATTACTGGTGCGTCCGAAGGCGATGGAGGCGGGTGATGACGACAAGGTGATGAGGAATTTGAAGCGGGCCAAGAGCTACTACGAAAAATACATGAAATCATAGTTTGTCCAGTTGAGTTTTTCCGCTAGTGTTCGTCAGAGGTGCTTTTTAAGCGACAAAATCCTTTTTTGACCTTGTCAAACTTCTTTGCTATACTGGCTGCAGCATAAAAACTCCTTCTGAATTTTTTTTCTGGAAAGAAAGCCTGCGTTCAAAGTTTTGCCGAGAGATGTCCTTTTGTTCGAGATGAAAGCCCTTTTCTTTACCATCTGAAGATCTCCCTCGAATTCTCGCAAGAATAACGATCTGATGGCTCAGATCAGGCCTCTGTGAGGCCGGAACACCGCGCACCTGACTTTCCTTTAAGATCATTTAGAAGAATCAACCTTTGTATTCTTCACCTTTTTCTATGGAAATTATCATCGCCTTGCTCGTTGGCGCCGCCGTGGCGGCTTTAGCCGTTTATGTCGCCATCAAGCCAAAATTGGAGCAGGATGCCGCAGAAATCGAGCGTCAAAATCATGAACGAATCGAGAAGGCTAAAATCAAAGCCAAGGAGATTGAATTGGAGGCGGAGAAGAAGGCTCTGCAAATGGAAGAAAAGGCCGTCAAGAACGAGCGAGAAAATCGCGCTCAATTGGAGAAGACTCAGGTTCGTCTGGATGCCAGGGAGGAGAGCATGGATAAAAAACAGGAAGACTTCGATAAGAAGCTTCAGGATCTTCGGGAAAAAGAAGAGCGGGTGACAAAACTCCAGGAGGAGCTGGAACAGATGAAGGGGAAAGAGTCGGAAAAGCTGGAGAAAGTAGCCGGCCTTAGCAAAGAGCAGGCCAAAGAGCAGCTCTTCAAGCAAATCGAAGAGTTGTCCCAGACGGATATCAAGAAGAAAATCGTGGAAGAGGAGGAAAAAGCCAAGGAAATCTCCCAAGAAAAAGCCCGCTGGGTGATCACCCAGGCCATCCAAAAGTACGCGGCTGAGGTCAGTTCCGATTCCACCGTCACGGTGGTCAATCTGCCCAGCGATGATGTCAAAGGGCGTATTATCGGTAAAGAGGGGCGTAATATCAACGCTTTCGAACACCTGACGGGTGTCGATGTGATCGTCGATGACACCCCGAATTCCATCATCATCTCCGGCTTCGACTTGCTCCGCCGCTATGTGGCCAAGCAGGCTTTGGAACGCCTGGTCGAAGATGGGCGCATTCATCCGGCTCGCATTGAGGAGACTCTGGAAAAAGTGAAAGATGAAGTTTCCGAACTGATTAGAACTCTGGGAGAAAAGGCGGTGCTGGAAATTGGTATTTCCGGCTTGCACCCCAACCTGATCAAGCTGGTTGGACGACTGCGCTTCCGCACTTCCTACGGGCAGAACGTGCTCAAACATTGTCTGGAAGTGGGCTTCCTCGCTTCCTCTATCGCGGCCGAAGTGGGCGCGAATGTCGAGATTGCTAAGGTCGCCGGCTTCCTCCATGACATCGGCAAGGCCGTCGATCACGAAATTGAGGGCAATCACGCTTTGATTGGTAAAGACATTTTAGAGAAGTTCGGAATGGACGAGCGCATTTGCCAGGCGGTGGGAGCTCACCACGAAGACATTCCGCCCAAGAATCTGGAAGACTTCATCGTCATGGCCGCCGACGCTATTTCCTCCGCTCGTCCGGGAGCCCGACGGGAAAACGCCGATGCCTTCATCAAGCGCATGAAGCAGCTGGAAGAAATCGCTAACAGTAAACCGGGAGTCAAAAAATCTTACGCCATCCAGGCCGGACGAGAAGTGCGGGTGCTGGTGGAGCCGGAGAAGATCAGCGATATGGACATGCTCAAGCTTTCCAAGAGCATCGCTCAGGAGTACGAAAAGAATCTCGACTATCCCGGGCAGATCAAGGTGCACGTCATTCGCGAGACCAGGGCGGTGGACTATGCAAAATAGTTCGGAGTGAGGAGTCAGGAGTTCGGAGAAAGGAGTTGGGAGTTGGGAGTT
>JAUYKR010000002.1 GCA_030699855.1 bacterium | reverse complement strand
CCTTGACGGTTCTTCTGATGAGCCATCTGCAATCAGAGGGTCTGGCCTTCAAAATCAATCCGACCCTTCAGTATACTCCGGATGAGATTAACAGCATCGTCAAAGTCTTTACCGCCAAAGATCTTGACCAACGCGAAGTGCGTGAACTCCAGGGTGACTATGTTCCCCACACCAGAAGTGAAGCGGCCCTGATGGCCGCTGCTGAAATGTTTGGTTACCGTGGACCGGCCAGTCTGGATGTTTTCAAAACTTTTTTCAACGAAGATCATGCTTCCCTTTACGGTTTCTACTGGGATGGAGAGCAGTGGTATGCCAATGACGAATGGGGCAGTGACGAAGAGCTGGGCGAGGGAGATAAAGCCATTTTTGGTATTATCAATGAAATCAAATCAGATCCCGAGGATGCCTTAGGAAGTCGTTACGATTATCTTACTGACGCATCCTCAGAAGATAAAGAGCTCAGAAAGAACCAAGCTCTCAATATTGCCGGTCGCATGGAAGCAGCCTACAGCAACTTCTCCGAGCGAGAACCAGGACTCAGGAGGGCGGCATAAATAAATTAGCACTCTTACAAGAAGAGTGCTAAAATGAAGGCAAGACCTTTGACATGATCAAGTAGTTTTTTCCTTCAGAATTTCGACATCACCAGCAATTTTCGAAACCCAGCCGTACAGATGCTTGTAGCTCATCTGGCTTACGCCATAGTTATGAGCCAACTCCTCCGTGTGGCCATAAAGACCTTTCACATCCCTGGCTAATTCCTCCGTGTGGCCATAAAGTCCCTCAACCTTTACCTCCAGCCCATCCAGCTTCTGAAGAACCGTCTTTTGAAACACTTGATCATCCATAAACACACATAAAAAATAAAATCATAAACATAATATCATAATAGATATAATCGTCAAAACACTAAACTTGCGAAATATAAATATTATTTTATGAATAAAAATGACACCATCATCAGCAACGCGTCGGAGACGCTTGAGAAGTACTCTGTCAATATCACCAGGCTGGCCCGAGACGGAAAGATCGATCCCGTCATCGGACGAGACGAAGAGATTCGTCGGGTCATGCAGATTCTTTCCCGTCGAACCAAAAACAACCCTATTCTTATCGGTGAACCGGGGGTGGGTAAGACGACCATCGTCGAAGGTCTGGCCAAGCGTATTGTTGACCAGGATGTTCCCGAAACCTTGAGAGGTAAAGAAATTATTGCTTTGGATTTGGGTGCGATGGTGGCCGGCGCCAAGTACCGTGGCGAATTTGAAGATCGCCTTAAGGCTGTTCTCAAAGAAATCAAGGCCGCCGAAGGCCGTCTCATCGTCTTCGTGGACGAAGTCCATCTGTTGGTCGGTGCCGGAGCCGCCGAGGGGCAAATGGACGCGGCTAATCTTATCAAACCTGAACTTGCCCGCGGGGTTCTCCACATGATTGGTGCTACTACCCTCAAAGAGCACCAAAAATATATCGAGAAAGACGCCGCTCTCGAGCGTCGCTTCCAGCAGGTCTATGTGGGTGAGCCGTCCGTAGAAGAAACCATCACTATTTTGCGAGGCATCAAGGATAAATATGAAGTGCACCACGGGGTGCGTATCCAAGACGCCGCCATTGTGGCGGCCGCCAAACTGAGCGCCCGTTACATTGCCGACAGATTTTTACCGGACAAGGCCGTAGACCTTATCGACGAGGCCACATCCGCCCTGCGGATGGAAATTGATAGTCAACCGGTCGAAATCGATCAATTGGCGCGTCAGCTCATTCGCTTGGAAATCGAAAAGGAAGCCCTCAAGAAAGAGAAGGATGAGGCCTCCAAAGAGCGCCTCAAAAAAGTTCAGAAAGAAATGGAAGAAGTTGGAGAGAAGGAAAAGGAGCTGGAACTCAAGTGGAAGGCCGAAAAGGATGTTATCGTTCAGATCAGAGAGTTGAAATCTTCGACCGAGCAGCTTCGCGGTGAAGCCGAGCAACAGCAGCGCTCCGGAAATCTCCAGCGGGTGGCCGAGATCAATTATCAGGAGATTCCGAAGAAGGAAAGCGAGATGAAAAAATTCACGGAAAAACTTCAGAAAATGCAAAAGGACGGCTCAATTCTCCAGGAAGAAGTAACCGAGGAAGACATCGCCAAGGTGGTGGCCCGGTGGACTGGCGTCCCGGTCAGCAAGATGCTTCAGAGCGAGTTGGAGAAACTTATCCACCTGGAAGAAGAGCTCCACCAGCGGGTAATCGGACAAGATCAAGCGGTCACTTCCGTGGCCAATGCCATTCGGCGCAGCCGGGCCGGTATTCAGGTGGAAGGTCGCCCTATCGGTTCTTTTATCTTCATGGGTCCGACCGGAGTGGGGAAGACCGAGCTGGCCAAGGCCTTGGCAGAAGTTCTCTTCAACGACGAGCATGCGATGGTGCGCATCGACATGAGCGAATATATGGAACAGCATGCCGTTGCCAAACTCATCGGCGCTCCTCCAGGTTATGTCGGTTACGAAGAGGGCGGCCAGCTGACCGAAGCGGTGCGTCGCCGACCCTATTCCATCGTTCTCTTCGACGAGATCGAAAAGGCCCATCACGACGTTTTCAATATTCTTCTCCAGGTTCTCGATGATGGTCGTCTCACCGATGCCAAGGGGAGGGTGGTGAATTTCAAGAACACCATCATCATCATGACTTCCAACGTCGGATCTCACTTCATCCCGGAATATTCTTCCGGAATACTTGAAAAAACAGCTCTGGAGTTGCGTCTCAAAGAAGAGCTGAAGAAACACTTCCGACCCGAATTCCTCAACCGAGTCGATGACATTGTTACTTTCGAAGCGCTTGGAAAGGAACACCTGCGGGCAATTGTCGATATTCAACTTAGCCAGGTTGCTGTTCGACTGGCACAAAGAGGAATTGAACTTGAGGTTTCCGACAAAGCCAAAGAATTGCTGGCGGAGCAGGGCTTTGATCCGGTTTTCGGCGCCCGCCCCCTCAAACGAGTCATTCAAAATCAACTTCTTGATCCCCTGGCTAGAAAAATTGTGGCGGGGGAGTTGAGCTCCGGTACGGGAACGGACATGGTAAAGGTGAAGGTGGGGATAAAAGGAAACAGTCTGGCTATCGCTTAATACCTCTGATTTCAGCCCAGCCGCCTTTCTGATACAATGTGGAGGTATCACACGGTCCATGAAGTCTTTCCAGTACAAGGCCAAAAATGATCAGGGCGAAACGGTCGAAGGCATTATCGAGGCCGATCACTTTACCGATGCTCATTTGCGGATCAAAGCGGAGATGAGGGATCTCATTTCCCTCGAGGAGGTAAAACATCAGGCTGACCAGCTCAGATCGTCCGTTTTCAGCGCCGTAGAGCGAGAGCACGGCCAGACCGATGAAGAGCGAATCAAGCGCAAGGTCGAGCAAAGCTTGGAAGATGGGGAAGTGAAAAAAGGGCAGCCGCTCGTTGTTCAGGTTAAGGCGTCCTCAAAATCGGAAAAGCCGGATGGCTCAATTATCTTTTCTGGTTCACCGAAGACCTCATCAGCTTTTCTTCAAACCGAGTCGTCAGATTTTAGCCTTGAGATTGAGTTGAGGCGAGAAGAGCAATCTCTTCAGGATTTTTTAAACAAGCATCAGGATGCCCTTTCCGCAATTACGAAGGAAAGTCTGGGATTTTTACTGGGGAAGATGAATTTTATCCGAGATCATCAGAATAGGAAGTTTTGGAAAGAGTTGAGGGCAGAAATTAAAAGAGCGCTGAAATTAGCTCGTCGGGAGCTGGAGAAGTATCAAAAGGATCAGTGGTACGCCTACGGCGCCAAGGCCAAGCGGCAACGTATTGATTCCTATACTGAATTTGAAAAAGAAAAGTCGGAGGAGACCTCCGATGAGGACTGGAGTTTTTTGCAGAGGCAGAAGGAGGCAGCACTGTTTTCCAAAGGCTGGGCGCATAAACTTGGCAAATGGTTACAGATCGTCGATGAGCCAAACGAGACTTTGGAACAAGAGGTCTTGCTCAAACAGCAGTACGAATCGGTGTGGGATGAACTGCAAAAATTCAGCCAGGCCCTCGTCTTTTTTTACCTGGCCTGCTTCTTCCTGGCCTATTACCTCAAGCGCAATGGCGCTGATGATGCCTTCCTGGTTCGAGTTTACGATGCCGTGCTCTTTAAGCAGATCGTACTGATGTTGTTCGGATTCTTCGCTCTCACCAGCCTTCGCTCCTTCTTTCTGCCCAAACGAGTGAAAGCTGATCTTCTCCTGCTGCTGGCTTGGCTTGGAGTGGTCGTGGTGGTCTTGTAGAACAAAGCTTTGCGATTGTTTTAAAAGGAGATCCTTCCTATAATGGTCGCGTCTTTGGGGCGTCGCCAAGTGGTAAGGCAGCGGGTTTTGGTCCCGCCACGCGTGGGTTCGAATCCTACCGCCCCAGCCATCAGTCTTTCATCTCATCGTAGTGAGAAGCTTCCGGCTCATATGCTTCACCTTGCTCTTCGTGAGTATCGGCGAAGAGAATTCCAAACATAATCATGATGCCAGCTAGAAGTGCCATAAGTTGTTGAAATGCCCGTCCGGTCTTGTGTTCCTTTTTTAACTCCGGAATAAGATCACTGCAGGCGATGTAAATGAAGCCGCCGGCGGTTAGTGGTATCAGAATAGACATGAGATCATCCGTGAAGGAACCAATTGCAAAAGTGATCAAGGCTCCAAGAACGGCAAAAACTGCGGTGATGAAGTTAAAAAACAGAGCTTTTTTCACGGAATAGCCGGAATGAATGAGCACACCAAAGTCGCCAATCTCCTGAGGAATCTCATGCAGGAGGACAGCAAGAGTCGTACTTACTCCAACTACTGGGCTTATCAGGTATCCGGTGGCGATGATCATACCATCAAGGAGGTTGTGAAAAGCATCTCCGACTAAATTCATAGTTCCGATAGAGAGCGAGTGCTTGTGATGATGCTGACTGTGGTCTTCCGGGGTTTCCACCTGATGGTGGTGATGCCAGATAAGGAACTGTTCCAGTATGAAGAAGCCTATAATCCCAGCCAGAATCAAAGCAGAGGCGGCAAGCGATAAGCTTCCCTGGTCGTGAATCAGTTCCGGAAGCAAATGAAAGAAGACATCGCCAAGTAGAGCTCCTGCCGAAAGGCTTATAAACAACAGCAGCATCTTTTCCAGCAACTTTCGATTGATCATAAGCGTGGCTATGCCTACGACAGACATTGCGCTCACAACCAAAGTGCTTATGAGGGTATAGAGAAGGGGATCAGACATTTTATAAATGAAGCAAACTTATATTAATGCGACACATTTGCATTTGCAAGCATTTCTCATTCACGCTATGATTTTTACATGAAATCACTTCAAGATATTTACGATGCTCTCCGGCCCAGGGGATTCAGAATGACCAGGGTTCGTACGGCCATTCTGCAATTTCTTATCGATCAGCATTGTGCCTTGTCGGTTCAGGACATTGTGGGCCTCTTGGCCAAGCAAGATCTAAAACCAGATGCCTCTACGCTTTATCGTGAACTGCAGTTTCTCAGCGAGCAGGGTATTGCTCAGGAGATTATCTTCAAAGATGGAATCATGCGTTACGAGCTGAAAGAAGGAGGGCATCATCATCACTTGATTTGCAACAGTTGCGATACCGTGGAAGCGGTCGAGATGGATAAACACCTGGAGGACTTTGAACGAATGATCCAAGGGCAAAAGCGTTTCCGGGTTCAGTCGCACAGTCTGGAGTTTTAGGGGCAGTGCAGAAATTGCGCTTGAATTTACTGTATAGTGACTAGAAATTGAACCCTGTCGAAGGATTCTCTTTATTGAGAAATTCCATTTTTAGTTCGGCACTACAATGCTCTTTTAGCAGCTGTGCTAATTCCTCATGCGCGGCTTGCACATGCGATCTAGGAATGATTCCAACCCCCTCAACATTGATGATGGTTTGAGTAGTGTCTTCGGTGATTTTCAGTATCTCGCTCGCTCTCCAATTCATTCGCCTGCAGAGGACCTGCTTGTCTTCATCGGAAAAGTAGATGATTTCACCCGGTTCCGGATGCTGAATCTCGTCTGAGCCGAGTGGTACAAAAACCTCGTCGCCTTTAGCTACTCCCAAATGAA
>JAUYKR010000161.1 GCA_030699855.1 bacterium | reverse complement strand
ATGGCGAAATAGAACTTACTGTTCCGTTGATTCCAAAATGTAATGGTGTAATTGGCATAGTGAGTAATGACGCCTAACTAGAGTATATCCAAAATGTTTTTCCAATAATACTCCACATATCCTGGAGGGCCGCCCGCCTACGGCGGCTCATCTTCATGATCCGGGGGAGTGGTGGGGCGGAACATGTGCCAGGCACCTGTGCTTGATTTTTCCAGGATCATTGATATACTATCGGTATAAGTCCGGGTGCTGTATTAAACTACAGGTATCTCTCGGGTGTCACAGAAACTCTTCCTTGCGGAAGGGTTTTTTTGTTATGAGCCATCGGCTCCACCAGGATTCCAAAAGACTCGAACTTATTTCGGAATGAGAAGGAAGCTTATTTCACCTCCTCAAACTCTCCAATCTGTTTGTTCTTTCGGCAATTATCCCAGGCGAAATAGCGGCCATTCATGGCGATATACACGCTTGCGGGAAGAGTTTGTACAAAGGCAAGGGCGCTCCCCAGATTAAAAAGTCCGTCGGAACTTCCAAATTTATAGGGAATCATCGCGCCGGTCAGAATGATGGTTTTGTCCTTCACTTTTTCGGCAAGCACTCTGGCGGTTTCTACCATGGTATCGGTGCCGTGAGTGATCACAATTTTATCTTCACTCGTCTTCAGGCAGTTTTGAGCGATAGTTTCCCTATCGGCTTCAGTCATATCCAAGCTGTCAATCATCATCAGCGTACGAGTGTCCACTGGTACTCGTGATCGACCGAGCACAAGCATTTCCGGCAAATGGGTATCTTTGAAGTAGAGTGAGCCGTCTAACTCATCATATTCTTTGTCGAAAGTTCCACCCGTTACAAAGATTCTGATTTTCATAGACTTATGTAATGCTTCTTTCCAGACAGGCTCTCGTGGCCGTTTGCAGTCGCTGGTGGTGATCAATCAGCCGAATGATACCATTAAAATCCGGTTCAACCAGGGGGACAAAGACTTCTGTTGGCCCTCCTGCGCCACGGACATAACCCCGGTTCTGGTTGGTGATCAGACTCCAGACCAGCAGAAGTTCGTCCATAAGCTGGGTGTAGTTTTCCAGGGACGATTCGATATCGTTTGCCTTCATGAAGGCGACAATCATATCGGGCACATTCAACATGCTAGCGATCCGATAAACAAAATTTTCATTCAATTCTCGGTAAACCGCCAGTCGCTCATGGTCATCTGGGTCCAGATAGGCCGGTCTCCGAGCACTAGCGTCATCAAAACTTCTTTTAGCCCTCCTGGCGGCTGGTATCAAGTCTTTCATAAATGGTGTTCCGCGAAGAAGGGGCACTTTATCCCCAACCACAATTTTCAGGTTAGCGAAGATGAAGCCATCTTTCTCGGCAATTCCCTCCAGCTGCATCACAGCGGTATCGCCGGCATCTAGGTTAGCCGCGCTAACGTTACCCACTTGTTCCGAAACATGAGTCCGAAGACTCTCAACAACTTCGGGATCAATATGGGCGTTTTCTAAAGTGAGCAAGGGTAGGGGTGATTACTTCTCAGTATATTACCATTTTTTAGTAAAAAAATCAAAATTCCCTCTACCCAACCAAAAAGCGCTCCTCTCGGAGCGCTCTGAGTTCTACTTTGAATCAAAAGCTTATTTTACCTTTTTTCTAATAAATGCCGGTATCTCCAACTCCTCTTCCTGCGTCATCGGTCGCTCAGCCTTGGGTTTGCTGGATTGACCGAAGCCTTCCAGGCCATCCGGTCTCTTGGTCGGTCTGGACAGGCCGAATCCGGCCAGGGTCTTCTGGCGTTGCTGCTCCAGGCGGCTGGTCTGCTCCTGCTCGTCGAAGCCGGTGGCGACCACCGTCACCTTGATCTCGCCGGTGTAGGCGTCATTGACCACCGCGCCGAAGATAATATGAGCCTCATCAGAGGCATATTCAGTGACCACACGGGCGGCCTCATCGATTTCGAACATGCCCAGGTCGTTTCCTCCGGTAATGTTCAAAATGATACCCTTGGCCCCGTCGATGGACATTTCCAGCAGCGGAGAGTCAATGGCGGCGCGGGCGGCTTCCACGGCTCGGTTTTCGCCGGCGCCAAAGCCGATACCCATCAGGGCCGAACCGGAATTGAGCATGATCGTTCGCACGTCGGCGAAGTCGACGTTGATCAGGCCTCCAACCGTGATCAGATCGGAAATGCCCTGGATACCCTGGCGGAGCACGTCATCCACAATCGTGAAGGCGTCGGTAAGGGGAGTCTTCTTGTCGATGATGTTGAGGATGCGGTCGTTGGGGATCGTGATCAGAGTGTCGACGCGCTCGCGGAGAATCTCCAGCGCCTGAGTGGCTTGGTGGATGCGGCGCTGGCCTTCAAAAGCAAAAGGTCTGGTGACCACGGCTATTGTTAGTGCGCCCAGCTCGCGGGCGATTTCGGCGATCATCGGAGCTGCTCCGGATCCGGTGCCTCCGCCCATACCGGCGGTCACGAACACCATGTCGGCGCCTTCCAGGGCCGCCCGAATTTCTTCCGATGATTCTTCGGCCGCCCGTCTCCCCACGTCCGGATTGGAGCCGGCTCCCAGTCCCTTGGTCGTTGCCTTGCCAATGTTGATCTTGTGGGGGGCATTATTATAGTAGAGCGCTTGAGCGTCGGTATTGACGGCGATGAACTCGACATTCATCAAATCGCTGTCGATCATGCGGTTAATGGCGTTACCCCCGCCTCCGCCCACGCCCACCACTTTGATTTTCGCCATCGGGGAGATGTCGGGAATCATATCCGACGGTTGGCGGGAACTCGCGAAAGTACGTGCTCCCCCTGTTTTCCGTCCGGAAAAGATTTTGCGCAGATCGTCAGACATAAAATGAAAAATAAGAAAGTAAAATGATTAAGGAATGAGGCGCTTAAAAAACGATCCCATCCCCTTAAACAATTGTGAAAATTTAATCTTACCGAAAGAAAAAGAAGAGGAGCGTTCGCTCTTGGCTCCCAGGGCGACCAGGCCCAGCATGGTGGCGAAGGAGGGGTCATCAATGCGGTCGACAATGCCTTCGATCTCCTGGGGAAAGCCGATCTGAACCGGCAGGCCCAGCACGTTTCGTGCCAGCTCCATGCAGCCCGGGATCTTAATGGCCGATCCGGTCAGGACTACGCCTGCCGGCAGTTTACCGTCGCGGTCGATTTTGGCCAGCTCCTCGCGGGCCAGACTAAAGATCTCGTGGTATCTGGCCTCGATAATTTCCAGAAGTTGGCGCTTAGACACCTTATGACTTTCGGTCTTCGAAATCAGAGACAGGTTGATTTCATCTTTTTCGCTGGTGTCGTGGGGATTGCAGGAGCCGTATTCGATCTTCAGCTTCTCGGCCACGTCTACACTGGTGCGCAGGCCAATGGCGATATCGTTGGTCACGTTCTCTCCGCCCACCGGTAGGACAACCGTGTGCAGGAGCACGCCTTCCTCGTAGACCGCCATGCTGGTGGAAGACAAACCGATGTCGACGCAGACCGCTCCCAGTTCTTTTTGACGCTTGGACAGCACCGCTTCCGCGGCGGCCAGCGGAGCGGGAATAAAATCATCGATGTCGATGCCAACCTGGTGAGCGCACTTTTCTATATTCTTAATCACCGGCCCAACGCCGGTAATGATCTCCGCGTCCACTTCCAGGCGGATGCCGGACATGCCCAGCGGTTGTTTGACCCCCTCCTGATTATCTATAGTAAAGGTTCGTGGTACGACTCGAAGAATAATTCGGTTCATAGGGAGGGGGAGGGTTTGGGCCGCCTCCAGCACTCTTTGAATATCATCCTGACCGATCTCCTGGCCTCCGATGGCTACCACCCCGCGGGAAGGAATAGCCTTGAGCTGATTTCCGGAAACGCTGACGAAAACACTGTCAACGTGTTCACCTGCCATTCGTTCGGCGCTCTCCAGTGATCGCGATACATTCGCGATCGTTTCGTTGATGTCGATGATGTTTCCCTTCCGGATCCCATGAGAGTCGGTGATACCGACACCGATGACATTGATTGAACTTTGTTCACCGTCTATTTCGGCGATGACGGTCCGGATCTTGGAGCCGCCGATATCAATGCCGACGATGAGTTGGTCTTTGGCCACGCGAGATATAGATTTAAATAAAAATGAAACTTCTGCCGCATCTCAAAAGCGCTTCTTCTCCACAAAAACTGTCTTTAACAGAGAGAGTATAGGAAATGAACAAATTGTTTGCAAACCCTAACAATACTTTTCTTACGTTTTTTGACAAAAAAACCAACTGGTACTAAAAATG
>JAUYKR010000154.1 GCA_030699855.1 bacterium | reverse complement strand
TTGAAATGCCGAGACCACCACCCCTAATTTTTGCCCAGCCTCTGAAGCACTGTGAATAAGTCGTATGCAGTCTTGCAGACCAGAATGGCCTGGGTCTGGTGGCCCCAGAACAGAGCCGCCGAATTTGTAAACATCTATGTGATCCATTGTATGAGTGTTAGAGGAAATAAACATATAAAAAAGCCCCGCGTGTTCCGCGGGGCTTTTTGTTGACTGAGGTCACTTAAAGCACTCCGCGGAACAGGCTGAGGTCTTGGTGGACTGAGTGGTGGTAGTCGATATAAAGGCTGGGGCGCTCATGTGGCTTTAATACAACAAAAAAATATCAGACAATTTACAGATGTCAACTGCAAGTGTCTAAAACGATAATTTGATAAGCATGCCCAGTAGCTTCAAAAAACTTCGGGAGACCGGAAGTAGCCACACACCAGGTCTCATCATTCACTCCCGGGTGTGACTGGATCCATTCCTCACCCTCCATCAGATCGCGGTCGATGAACACCTTGGTTTGGGCCGAGGTATCGTTGATGAGCGCCAGCAGGCCGACGCATCCGGGCTTGATGCCCAGAACTTCGTTCAGTCGTTCTTCGGAAGCGAAGCTCAGGCCTCCGCGGGCTCCGATTTTTTCCCCGAGTTCTTTGAGGTTTGGAAATTTATCCTGCGTCAGGGTGATCAGGTAATACTGCCTCTTTTTATCGCGCAAAAAAAGGTTCTTGTCTTTTTTTCCCGGCATGGACGGAAGCAGCTGGGATTCGTCACAGGTAAAAACCGGCGGATGGTGAAACTCTTTCCACACAATATTCAGTTCTTTCAGTATCTTACGGATGCCTTCCTTCATGAGGAATCGTCATTAAGAATCTCCAGGAAGTTTTCCCTGTGGACACAGGAGACCCTAGCCTGCGGATAGGCCTTTGTGAAGACTGGAGGGGGAGCGTACGCTTTCGGTTTCCACTTGAACTCGAATCCCCTGATCCATCCTCCACTTTCTTCCAGGTAATCTATTTCCTGCTGAGTATGGGTCCTCCAGAAATAAGCATTCACATGCCGGCCATTGTTGGCCTGAAACTTCAATCGCTCAGCGATACAAAAATTTTCCCAGAGGGCGCCCACGTCTTGACGGAGGCTAATGGGGTTGAAGTTATTGATAATGGCATTTCTTATCCCAATATCCCAGAAGTAAATCTTTCTTAAACGCTTAAGTTCATTGCGAAGATTTCTGCTAAGGGGAGAAAGCCGGAAGATAATAAAGGCCTTTTCCAGCAACTGGATATACTGCGATACGGTATTTTTATCAAGCCCTGTGGTCTCTCCCAATTCGGTATAGGACACTTCATGGCCTACCTGGAGGGCAAGAGCCTGAAGCAGTTTTTCGAGTACTTCTGGGTTGCGGATATCCTGAAAAGAAAAAATATCTTTGAAAAGGTAGTTTTGCGCGATATTCATGATGGTTGCCCTGGCTCCCTCGTCGTCCTGCAACACTGCCTCCGGATAACTCCCGTACAAAAGTCTTTTTTCGAGCGTTCTGTGGGTTTCCTGCTCCGATTGAAATTTTTTAAGTTCTCCCAAAGAAAAAGGGAAGAGATGAAATTCAAAGGCTCTCCCTGTGAGCGGCTCAATGATGACATTCGAAAGCTCAAAGGAGGATGACCCCGTGGCAATCACTTGCAGGTCGGGAAAATTATCAACCAAGAGTTTCAGTGTGAGCCCGATATTCTCGATGCGCTGGGCCTCATCAAGAACGACCAGTCTTTTGTTGCCTAAATATGCTTTTAATTCGACCGAAGTTTTATTGGCCAAAGATGCCCGCACATCCGGCTCATCAGCGTTAAAGTAGGCGCCACCATGTTCTGCAAGAATTGACTTAGCAAGGGTTGTTTTACCAACTCGCCTGGCGCCATATAAAACAATCACTTTCCCCTTAAAAAGGTGGCTGCTGACTGATTGGTAGAGCGTTCTTTGTAAATTCACCATTATTATATGATTTCGGAGAATATATTCACCATTATAATATCATTTCGGTGAATTTATTCAAGGTATCCTTTAGCCCTCAGCAGTTCCGCCAGCAGGATGGCCCCACCGGCCGCTCCGCGGACGGTGTTGTGAGACAAGCCGATAAACTTCCAGTCGAACAGACTGTCTTCTTCCAGGCGGCCGACGGTGACCGTCATGCCGTTGCCGGCATCGCGGTCGAGTTTGGTTTGCGGCCGGTTTTCCTCTTCGAAATAGCTGATGAACTCCGGAGGAGAGGAGGGAAGTTTGAGATCAGCCAAAGGCTGTTTCCATTCCGACCAAGCCGAGAGGATCTGGTCGCGGTTGGGTTTGGTTTGAAAACGAACGCGGATGCTAGCCATGTGGCCATCTGTGACCGGCACGCGGATGCAGTGGGCGGAGATGCGAGGCGACTCCGCCAATTTTAGGCTGTTATTCTCGATGGTTGCCCAAATTTTCATCGGCTCTTTTTCCGACTTCGCCTCTTCTCCTCCGATGTAGGGGATAACGTTATCGACCATCTCCGGCCAAGACTCGAACGTTTTTCCGGCGCCGGAAATGGCTTGAGAGGTGGTGACAAAAACTTCCCGCAAACCAAATTCCATCAGCGGGTGCAGCAAGGGCACGTAGCTTTGAATGGAACAGTTGGACTTCACGGCGATCAAGCCTTTGTTCCAGCCTCGGTTTTTGCGCTGGATGTCGATCAGATCGGTATGGTGACCGTTCACCTCGGGAATGATCATGGGTACATCCTCCGTCCAGCGGTGAGCGGAGTTGTTGGAAACGACGGGAACATCGTGCCCCGCATACCATTCTTCGAGGGCTTTGATCTGATCTTTTTCCATATCCAGAGCGGAGAAGACCAGGTCGACCTGTTCAGCGATTTTTTCTTTGTCGTCTTCGACGGCAAGCACGATCAGATTTTTGACCGCGTCGGGAATGTTCGCAGGCATGCGCCAGCGGCCTTCGACTGCGTCTGCGTAGGTTTTGCCGGCCGAGCTGGGCGAGGCGGCCACGCAGGTGACCTCAAACCAAGGATGCTGGTCGAGGAGACTGATAAAGCGCTGGCCCACCATGCCGGTGGCACCGAGAACGACAACTTTGAGTTTTTGCATCTTGAGTGTTGAAGGTGGACAGGAGCATCATACAGGGATTTGGCGGTTCTTTCGAGTCTGTCTGGTGTCGTGATTTCAGCTGATGGCCTTCCACAGTCGCCTTTCCGCGATCTTCAATTCACGCGTTATCGTGGCTCTTCTCATCGGCTGAACTTTTTCGACTGAATGTTCGACCAATCCAAGCTCCTCTGCCCTGGAGGTCATCTGGCGAACACTGAGACCCAGAACGTAGGTGGCATAGAGTATTCTTTGGCAGAGCTCACCCGGAACCCTATTCAGAATCCCCACACACTCTAATGGCGTGACTATCCTTGAGGTGCTGTCGTTTTCGGGATCGTACAAGCGTCTGCCGGAGAAAAGGATTCTTTCCGCGCTTTCGATGAGAAACTGGACGGATGATCGTTTTGGAATACCCATATTCTCCATGATTGCTTTTATGGGGAGCCCCCTTAAATGGCGAAGCCTAAGAGCCTTTTGCTGATCCCTTGAGAGACGGCGATCCTCTATCATTGCGCTAAGATCGCAGCTTGAAAACCTGTAGGTGGTCTTTAGAACGGGGTGGTCTATGAAGATGTCATCCACGAGGGGTATGGAAACTTTTGAAACCACCGATGATCGAAGTCGTTTTGGAAAGCATTCTGCCAGATGGACTCGTATGGATTTGCTCGCGGACCGGAAGGTCCCCCGAGAAACTTCCAGTACTTTCGCCAGCTCTCTCTCGGTGCATCTTTGTCCCAGGGGCGCAACGAGAATGGCCAGAGCCTGATTCTGGACCTGTTTTCTGGGATTCGAAGCCCCTTCTCCTGCCAGTACTTCCAATACCTGTCCCCGAGTTAAGATCAGGTGGTAGCGGACTTCCGGTATGTCGAAGCGAATGCTGCCAGGCTTATTTCCTCTGGCAAAATAGGAGGCTACCTTTTCGGCAGCTGAGAGGGCTAACTGGCTGACCTTTATCTCGCTGTCCCCGAGTATTCCCGCGCACTGTTTATTGGAAAGCCCGCGGATATAGCGCAAGAAAAAAACCTCTCTCGAGCTTCTCGGCAAGCAGTCCAGTGTCTGTACAACCTCTCCTTTGCCTCTCCTGATTTCCGGAAAAGTATTTTCCGGTGTCAGGAGTATTTCATCGTCCGGCCGATAGATTGCCTCTGGGAGCAGCTCTTGGCCTTCCCGGCCCGCTGCTTCTTTTTCATGGCCCAGCCCTTGAATCATATTTTGCAAAAAGGCGCCTATTGTAACCTCAAAGCGCTTTTTGCACAAGGCTTCTGGTTCGAGAACGAAGGATTGCCTTCGCAAAGGGAAAATGCTATCTTTTCAGCCCGCCTTTGAGAGATCGCTCCCGATTTAAATCGGGAG
>JAUYKR010000148.1 GCA_030699855.1 bacterium | reverse complement strand
TCTTGCACCAGAGGCGCGTGAGGGAGTCCATGGTTGGTTTGATCAGCCTCAACCTCTTTGCCCTTGCCTCCTTCTTTGTCGAGTATTTCCGTGGAGACGAGATGATCATCCTCTTTGGTCTGCGCTTTACCCAAATGCTTCAGCTCCTGGTCTTCATCTTTTCTCTGGCCCTCATTCACCTCAACAGCACTCGGGAGCGCTACTAAAAACTCCTTGAAACCGGAAATAAAAACCTTTACTTTACTTGGGAGTTTGAGCCGCCAAATATGGATGCCATCGATTCCGTACTGACCTTTTTTTCCTCCCCTTTTGCTGATTTGCTCATCAAGGGTGCATTAATTTATCTTGGCCTCCTTTGGTTTGGAATGGTGGTTTGGTCGGCGCGGGACATTATTAACCGCAGCAATAACATTCTTTTGCAGGTTCTGGTTATCTTGGTCAATATGGCCCTGCCGGTTTTCGGCCTGCTCCTCTACCTCATCGTCCGCCCCTCAAAGACCTTGCTGGAAAAATACTATGAGGAGCTGGAACTCAATTTCTTGTCCGAACAGGCTCACGAAGAAGAGCACTGCCCCCGTTGCGAGAAACACTTATCCGCGGATTTTCTCTACTGTCCCGCCTGCGAAGAAAAGGTGAAGAGCGCTTGCGATAGCTGTAAGAAGGTATACCTCAGCCAGTATCTGGTCTGTCCTTATTGCGGGAAAAAGGATAAGCCGAGGGGTCTTAGTTCTGACAAAAGAAAGGCGAAGAAGGTCGTCGAAAAAGCCACAAAAAAAGAACACGCGGAAGTGTAACCTATCCGAGATTTTTTAGAAGGTCCTCCCTCGGAAAGGTCTCTTGTTTTCCGCTGGCCATGTCCTTGAGAGTGACGGTCTGCTTGGCTCGTTCCTCTTCTCCCACCACGACCACGAAGGGGATTCCCAGGGCATCGGCGTAGGCGAAGTTTTTTCCGATACCCCTTCCCAGCAGATCCATGTCGGTGTTGATGCCGCCTTGGCGCAGCTCCTGAGCGGTTTCTATCGCGTAAGATCTTTCATTCTCACTCACGGGCACAACATAAACTCGAGTAAGAGATTTCTTTGCGCCTTCTCCATTTTCCCTCAGCGCATCACAGATGACACTCACACCAAAGCTGATGCCGACACCAGGGAATTCTTGTTCTCCTCCCAAATACCCCCCAATCATGTTGTCATAGCGGCCGGTACCCACCAGGGAAGAAGTGATCTCACTCTTATTCAGGAAACATTCGAAAAAGAAGCCAGTATAATATCCCAGCCCTCGAGCCAGCGAGGGGCTGAACACCACATTCGGAACATCCTTTAGGAGTTCAAGAACCTCTTTGATGCGCAGCATGCCAGAACTTTCCTGTAATGTCTTCCTCAGCTCGCTCATTCGCTCCGCATTAGAGCCTTTACAGTCCGACACGGTCAAAAGCCGTTCTGATTTTTCGGCGTCCAACCCGGCTTTTTGCATCTCCATGGCCACCTCCTTTCGTCCGATCTTACTCAGCTTATCCAGGGCAATGAGTATTTTGCCCCGAAGGGTCTCATCAATACCGATAGCGTCCATCAGCTCCCGTAGGATTTCCCGACTGCCCACGTACAGGGTGACATCCAGGTTGAGCTTGCGAAAGAGATCTGCTGCCATCATGACCCCTTCCGCGTCCGCCATGGCCCCGGGGACACCAATAATATCGGCATCGGCTTGCCAAAACTCGCGATATCGACCGAGTTTGATCGGACCGTCACGGAACACCTTGCCGATGGCGTAGCGCTTGAAGGGAAGCTTAATGGTAGGATTCATGGCCACGTAGCGGGCCAGGGGAACGGTCATGTCGAATCGAAGCCCCAGCTCTCGCTGACCCTGATCGGTAACCTGAAAGATTTCTTTCGAAACATCCGAATCATCTCCAGCTGCAAACTTGGCCCTCAGGATGTCCATTCGCTCCACCAACGGTGTTTCCAGGGGCGCATACCCATAGCGCTCATAGATGTCTCGTATTGCGTCCACAACCGTATTTTGCAAGAGTTTATCCACTGGGTCCAAGTCCCTCATTCCCTTGGGGAGCATCAGTTCGAACTGTTGGGTTTTTTTACTCATACAACCATCACTGTAATGGCTCTTTCCACACTTTCCAAGGGAAGACGATGGTCGCATTGATAATCCTTTTGACCCGCTTTGGTTCGATGAGGAGACGATAAAGCCATTCCAGTCCAACATTCCTCATCCATCCGGGTGCTCGCTTGCGCTCGCCCGCCAAAAAGTCGAAGGCGCCTCCCACGCCCATGGCCACCTGAACATTTTTGAGTTTGGGGAGATTGTCCGCAATCCACTGTTCCTGCTTGGGTGCCCCGAAGGCGACGAACAGTACTTCCGCTTCGCAGGTCTCGATGCGCGAACGAATGGCTGAAGCTGACTTCTCATCCGGAGTGCCGCTGAAGTTTCCGGCCACCCGGGTTCCGTACTTTTCTTTCAGCAGTCGCGACAACTTTTCGTTCACTTCTTGACTGGCGCCCAGTAAAAATACCCGCCGTTCAGGATGCTCCTTGCAAAACGCCAGCATCATATCCGTTCCGGTTATTCGTTCGGGAAAAGGCGAATACTTTTTTGTCAGCCAGGGGGTGAGGAGGGTCCATGCCAGCTTCCAAAAAGTATTGTGGCCTTTCAAAAACCGTCCGGCCCACAGCAAGCCAAAACCATCGGGCACGGCGAGGCCGGCCGATTGAAGAATGTTCAGATATTTCGCGTCCTTCTGGGCGTGCAGACAAATCTCCGGGTTTGGAGTGATACAAAAGAGTTGTTTGCCCCTGACGCAGGCTTCCAGGAGCTTCTCCTGTGATTCCCAAAAACTCAGTGGGTGGACAGGGACGCCTAAAATAAAGTGGGGATCTTTCATGGGGAGCTGTAGCTGGCTGAAGGACTGCTTTCCAAACGATGGCTTAATGTTTTCGCTCGTTGCAGAAGCGGTTCGGAAACCGCTTTTGCCATATTTTTTTTACAG
>JAUYKR010000144.1 GCA_030699855.1 bacterium | reverse complement strand
TAAGTTGTCCCTTTTCCAAAATCTCATCGATAAACGGAACCATCAGCAAACGCCTGATAAGCTCCACATCTTGACGTTCCCGAGCATAGGTGATGTGCCGGAAAAACATCTTTGTAACTTGTACCTCCACGCCTAGGGCATCACAAAAAAATGGCGATCTTTCTCGCAATAACTGAAACGATTTCTTAGCCGACATTTTCAGCAGTGGCAAAATCCTCTTCATTCTTTAAAAAACTCTTATTCGCAAAGAGGATATACAAAAATATAGTGTGAGTCAAATGTACCTATTTATTCCTCCCTTGCCCGCCGCGCGACCACGAGTATGATAGGGACGGTTCCGAAAATTATCTCACCACCGCTCCATGGATAAAAAACTGAGACTGCCCTGCATCATCATGATCATCGTCGGTCTGCTCATGATGGGCGGAGCGGGATATTTTATCCTCCAGACCATTCAGTTCATCAGAGTCAGCGTAACCACAACTGGAGTCGTTACCGATATTCAGAGCTATCGCGGCAATGACGACACCACCTACTCCTCCATCGTCACCTTTGCTCCGAAAAGGGGCGAGGAAATTACCTTTACACAATCCAGCTCAAGCTCTTGGATCCCTTACAATATCGGAGACACGGTCCCGGTACGCTATAATCCCGAAAACCCTAAGGATGCCGAGATTAATTCTTTTACAGATCTGTGGATGATTCCACTTATCCTGTTTATCATGGGAGCAGTAATCTTTGGAGTCGGTGATGGAATAATGGCCGCCGGAATCCGTCGAAAGAAAATCATTGCCCACCTGCTCCAATCCGGACAAAAGATTCAAACTCAACTGGTGCAGGTGCATAAGGACACCAGCCTTCGCGTTAACAACCGCTGTGGTTTCCGGATCAAATCTCAGCTGGTCAAAGATGGCACAGTCCACAGTTTTGAGAGTGAACGAGTCTGGTTCGACCCCACGCTGCTGGTAAAAAAAGACCAGCCTATCACGGTGTACGTGGATCCGGCCAATTGGAAAACCTACTACATGGACTGCTCGTTCTTGCCGAAAGAAGCGTGAGCTCTACTTCGACTCCTCTTCCACCCATTTTCCGTATTCCTCGCTGAGGCACTCGACCGGAAAAGCGACGTGCAGGAAACCTCATAACGACAAGTGATCGGACAGCCAACCCTCCAGCTCTTTAATCTCGATCCGCTCCTGCTTCATCGAGTCGCGCTCGCGGACAGTCACTTTACTGTCATCCTTGGATTCGTAATCGACGGTAACGCAATACGGCGTTCCGATCTCATCTTGGCGGCGGTAGCGTTTGCCAATGGAGCCTCCGTCGTCGAATTCGACCCGGTATTTCATCTTGAGTTGATCAAAAATTGTATTCGCCATTTCCGGCAGCCCGTCCTTCTTCATCAGCGGCAACACCGCCACCTTGATCGGAGCGATGGCGGGAACAAAGCGCAAGACCACCCGAGTTTCTCCATCGGCCTCGTCTTCGTCGTAAGCATCGCAGATAACTGCTAACAGCGACCGGTCAACCCCCCAGGTTGGTTCGATCACATGGGGAACGAATTTCTCGTTCGTCACCGGATCGCGGTAGGCTAACTCTTTGCCGGAAAATTCGCTGTGCTGGCTCAGGTCGAAGTCGGTGCGATAAGCCAAGCCATACAGCTCGCTTCGGCCAAAGGGGAAGTCGTACATGATGTCCACCGTCCGCTTGGAATAGTGGGAAAGCTTCTCTTTGGGGTGTTCGTATTCGCTCACTTTTTCTTTTTTTAAGCCGATCAGTTCGCACCAACGGTGCTGCTGCGCCAACCAGTCTTCGAAGACCTGCTGCCACTGCTCAGCCTGCCCTGAGCCTGTCGCAGGGCGGATGAAATACTCGATTTCCATTTGCTCGAATTCAATCAGACGGAAGATAAAATTACCCGGGGTGATTTCGTTGCGGAAAGCCTTGCCGATCTGGGCGATACCGAAGGGAACCCGGACCCGGGTGGTATCGAGAACATTTTTGAATTCGAGGAAGATCGCCTGAGCCGTTTCCGGTCGCAGGTAGACTTTCGAGTCATCGCCAGTTTTGGAAATCTCGGTGGAAAACATCAAATTGAAGTAGCGCGCCGGCGTAAAATTGCTGACCCCGCACTTGGGACACTTCACCTTATTTTCCTCAATCAGCTTGGTGAGATCCGCCTCCGTCAAACCCTCGGCCTCGATCTTTAAAGCTTTTTCGATCAGGTGATCGGCCCGATGGCGAGCCTTGCACTGCTTGCAATCCACCATGGCATCGTTAAATCCAGCCACGTGGCCGGAGGCCTCCCAGGCACGAGGATGAAGGAGGATTCCTCCGTCGATTCCCACGACATCGGCCCGCTGCTGGACAAAGGTTTTCCACCACAGATCTTTGATATTTTTGCGAAGCTCGGAGCCGTAGGGGCCAAAAGTGTAGGTATTCGCAAAACCACCGTAAATCTCCGAGCCGGGATAGATGAATCCGCGGCGCTTGCACAGCGATACAATCTTTTCCATGTCCATAGAAGGCATCATTACGCCCCTAGTCTGCCACAGTTACAGTGCCATTCCAATACACATCATCCCCCAGGCGTTGCCACTCCCGCACTCTGAACCCCTTGCCAGATGGAAAACCCAGATCTCCCAAGCTGGCAACACCGGCTCCCAGAAACTTTGGCGCCATGTACACCATCAGCTCATCGGCTAGGCCATCCTGGACAAATGATGTCCAGACATTGGGGCCGCC
>JAUYKR010000143.1 GCA_030699855.1 bacterium | reverse complement strand
TATTTTTTTGGCTTTCCTCTGCGAACAGGATGGACATTGTTGTCTGGACATGGATCAAATGGTTAATTGTTCTCATCATACCGCCAAAAACCCCATGTCCTAGACACAGGTTTTCTTTACAGTGCTGAGCACCGGACCGGAAATTTGGAAACAGACGGAGGGGCGCGTGACTCACTTCGTGGCCTCCGGCAGCACCGGCGGAACGGTGAGCGGAACGGCAAAATACTTGAAAGAAAAAAATCCCAACGTTTTTGTGCTGATGCCAGATCCCGTGGGTTCGATTTTTTATCATTACTTCAAAACCGGAGCCATTCCGGAAAATGGAAGCTGCAGCTATCAGGTGGAGGGGGTGGGCGAAGATCACCTGGTGAAGGCGCTCGATTTTTCCCTGATCGACGACATGGTCCAGTTCGGCGATCAGGATGCCTTTTCAACAGCCCGCCGACTGGCTCGGGAAGAAGGAATTTTTGGCGGAGGCACCGGAGGCGCCAACGTCTGGGCGGCCCTAAGGCTGGCGGAAAGAATAACTGAGCCGGCCACCATCGTTACCATCATCCCGGATAGCGGAGTGAAATATCTGTCCAAGCTGTATAATGACGAATGGATGAAGGAAAAAAACTTTACTCTTTAAATCCTCGCATGCAGTTCTCAACCAAAGCTATTCACGTCGGCCAGGAACCGGACCCCAGCACCGGCTCGGTGATTCCACCGATCCACATGACCTCCACCTATGCCCAGGAAGCGCCCGACATTCACAGGGGCTACGACTACACCCGGGCCAATAACCCGAACTTCGTAAACCTGGAACTAACACTTGCGGCTCTGGAACAAGCAAAATACGCGACCGTCTTTTCCTCCGGCCTGGGAGCGCTAACCGCGTTGGTATCGACGCTGGCATCGGGAGACAAAGTGCTAGCCACCAATGACCTATACGGAGGAACTTACAGGCTGTTCGTGAAAGTGTTCCGGAAGTTCGGAATCGAAATTGAAGTGGTGGATACTCAGGATTTAGACGCGGTTGAAGCCGCGCTCAAAAGCAAACCAAAAATGATCCTGATTGAATCGCCCAGCAATCCCCTGCTCCGCATTTCAGATCTGGAAGCGATTGGAAAATTGGCCAGAAAATACGGCGTTCGCTCGCTAGTGGACAATACCTTCGCCTCGGCGTATCTGCAAAATCCTATCGCCCTGGGCATCGACGTGGTGCTCCACAGCACCACCAAGTATATCGGTGGGCATTCGGACATTATCGGAGGCGTGGTGATAAGTGATGATCAGGAGCTAAAAAAAGAAATGGACTTCGCGCGCAAGGCTCTGGGATTAAATCCAAGTCCATTTGATTGCTGGTTGGCCAGCCGTGGGGTAAAAACCCTAGCTCTGCGAATGGAAAAGCACTGTGAAAACGCGAAAAAATTAGCTGCGTTTCTAGCCAATCATAAGTCTGTAAAAAAGGTCTACTATCCGGGCCTGGCCGACCACCCGCTTCACGCGGTGGCGAAGAAACAGATGAGGCATTTTGGCGGGATGATCTCGGTCCAGTTTGATATGGAGCTGGAAAAAGCCCTGAAGCTGGCCTCCTCACTCAAGCTGTTCACGCTGGCCGAAAGTCTGGGCGGAGTGGAATCGCTGGTAGGCTACCCGTCGGCCATGACCCACGCCTCGATTCCCGAAAAAGATCGCAGCAAGATCGGAAATCTTGAAGGCATCATTCGCTTTTCCGTGGGAATAGAGGATGGAAATGACTTGGTGGAGGATGTGAAAATGGCTTTGGAGTGATGAAATAACCACCTCTTGTGAGCACGGCCCCCTTGACCATGAGGCATCTTCCCGATACTCTTCGTTTAAGAAAAAAAGTCTTATGAGCTTCTTCCACCCAACCAGCACCATGATGATGCACCCACTGAACACCGTGGAGTGCTAAGTTGAATGAAAAATAACAAGGCCCCACGGAGTTCACAACCTCCCGGGGCCTTTTTTGTATGCCATTTTTTTTACCACCATGAGCAAGTACAGCACTGCCTATCAATTCTGCCCAAATCGAAACTGCCAGCATCACCGGCAACTCCGTGAGGGCAATGTGAATGTGCACGATAGCAAAAAAAATCGATTCATTTGCAAAGAGTGCCGAAAAACCTGGGTCGGGCATCGAGGCGAGCGTCGCTATGGGCTGAGAACTGAGCTGACAAAGATTGAGCGCGCACTTGATCTGCTCCAAGCAGGCTGGAGCATACGCAAAACAGCTGAGCTCGCTCAAGTAAGCCCGAGCACCGTGCTGAGGTGGAAGCAAACTCTGCAAAGATCTTCTTCTTATTAACACAACCATGCGAACACTTTCCCCTGTTGCTCCTGATCGAATCGAAGGCTGTGAGACTGAAACGATTACAGCCCTTCGGCTCAGGTATCGTGAACTTTGTAACCGCATTGTAAAAACCAGAGAAGGTGACTCGGATGAGCGGTGGAGAGTGTTTTGTGAAGTGAGCGAGGTAAGGGAGCAACTGTTGCCTCTCATTAAAAACGATCGGGCCTATCTGGCCTTTGAACCGGATACGAGCAGGCTGGAAAATCAGCTTCTGACCAGGGCTCTGGAACTCTCAGGAGGCATTCGTGCTCACTTTGAACAAAAGGGAAAGGCTACCCAAGAGGACGTATTACTTCAGGAGCTGTTTGCTGTTCAGGATCATCTCAAAAGTTCTTATTTTGCCAACTTTCTTCTGCGCATCGAACTCTTGCGTGCTCGAGATACGGCGGCTGCGCTTTGGAGAGCCCTGGAAGAACAGTTGAAACTAGATTTGGATACTTCGAGCAGAGTTTTGAGCGTGGGAGCTGGCTTGGCTCAGTTTGAAATTCTTGTTCATAACAATACTGGCGCTCGTGTCCAAACCATCGACCTTCGTCATGACATTCCAGACCTGGCGAAATCAGGAGCGATCGAGCACTTGCGAGGGTGTTT
>JAUYKR010000142.1 GCA_030699855.1 bacterium | reverse complement strand
GTTTTCCAGAGGTTTTTAGAGACCCTTTGCGATCTTTTGTGCCAGGTTCTTTTCCAACAGGCCGGGAATCAGGTGATCCCGTTTTGGCGTTTTATACATGTTTGCCAGTGCCACGATGGCCTTCGAGACAGACTGATCGTTCAGCTTTTTTCCAGACTGAAGCGCATCCAGAAGGCCCAGAAGCAGGTGTAAATCGGTGAAATGGTTGGCCAGCTGAGGAAGTGTCGAGGCCAGGCATTGCTTTGGCCGCACTTCGATGTGTTCGGCCGACAGGCTGATGATGACTGCTTTTTCCGGGAGTTTTCCGGTGGTGGCGGTTCTGACGGCAGGCAATGAGGACAAATAGACATCGCAGGAGTTCAGGACTTCGTCTCTCGTTCTCGCATCCTTTTTGCGAGGAAAGGATTCCAACAGTTCATTTTTTTCTCTGCTCATGTTTGGTCGTCTTGTGTACAGGGGGCCGCGCTCATCGATCAGCGTCACATTCTCAAGTTCGAAATGAGCGACAAGCTTCAGGAGGCTTTCCACCGTCTGACCGGTTCCCTCCACGATGATCTGAGCTTTTTTGACAGACGTTCCCAGTAATTTTATGCCGTTCAGCAGAGCCGCCATGGCGGCTCCGGCTTCAAGTTCTTTTTGAAAAAATACTGGTATGGCAAGGAGCTGAGCTGATTGCTGAACAATTTCAGCCTCCAGCTTGCTGGAGTCTGTAAAGAAGAGGGCGTCGAGCCCCTTTGAAAGCGATGGGATGAGGCTGGTGAGCTCCTGCGGATGTTGGTAGCCGATCAGGAGAGGGATAGCGGTGCAGTGTAATAACTGGGAAACTATGGCGGCCTTGGCAGAGATGAGGGCAAGCTGCTCCTTCGATGCGGTGCTAATGATTCCAATCATCGGTTTGCGAAACTTTGAGGCAAGCGCTGGACTTTCCTGCACCTTCCCCAACACCCCCAGTATGCCCGGGTAGTAGCAGTTTCCCAGATCCGCCTCCTTCTTCAGCGGCAGGGAACAACTGATGGACAGGCAGCCCTGGGATTTTTTTTGTGCCTTAAGCGCCGTTTTTCTAAAGTCTTTCATGTGATGAGGAAAACATAGTTCGTGGATCGGTTCATGCATTATCGCTCGACCGTGCTAGGCTTTTGTCGTCTTCTTACACGCGCCGATGAAGGCTTGAAAAAGCGGATGAGGCCGATTCGGTCGAGATAAAAATTCCGGATGGAACCGGCTTCCGATCATAAAGGGGTGGCTTTTCACCTCTACGATTTCCATCAAGTCCCGCTCGGAATGAGTGCCGCTGAAATTCAGGCCCCGTTCTTCCAGAAGACCTTTCCACTCATTGTTGAACTCATAACGGTGCCGGTGTCGCTCATGGATGATTCGCTTTTTGTAAACTTTGAAGGCCAGGGATTTACGCGAGATTTGACAGGGATGGCTGCCAAGCCTGAGCGTCCCGCCTTTTTCTTTGTCTTCCGACTGTCCAGGCAAAAAGTGCACGATGAGCTTGTCTGACTTCGGTTCAAATTCTTCCGATGTCGCGCCGTCGATTCCAGCCACATGGCGGGCAAATTCGATGGCCATGATCTGTGCGCCCAGGCAAAGGCCCAGATAGGGCTTGCGTGCCTCCCTGCAGTATTTTGCCACTTGTATTTTTCCCTCCACGCCGCGTTTGCCAAAGCCTCCGGGAACAATGACTCCATCGACTTCTTTTAATTTTTTCAGCTCCGATTTATCTTTCCTCTCCACCTTTTCGGTGTCGATCCAAACAATTTTTGGCTTGCAGCCGTGATGGAAGCAGGCTGACTTGATCGCTTCAATCACCGACAGATAGGCGTCATCCAGTGTCGTGTACTTTCCCGCCATACCGATGGTGATCGGCCTGTGGGCTGTTTTGATCTTTTTCACCAGCCGCTTCCATTCTGTCATGTTCGGAGAGCCGTGATCCAGCTTGAGCTTTTCGGCCATGATTTTCATCAGGCCGTCTCTTTCAAAATTCAGCGGAACCTGGTAAATACTGTCGGCAGTGACGGCGGGTATGACCGCCTCCTGGGTGACGTCGCAAAAGAGGGAAATTTTTTCCAGGTGTTCTTTGGGAATCGGTTTGTCCGCCCTGGCAATGATGATGTCCGGCTGAACGCCGATGGAGCGCAGGAGTTGGACGGATTGTTGAGTCGGCTTGGTCTTGAGTTCTCTGGTCGAAGCCAGCCAGGGTAGGAGCGTCAGGTGTACGAACAGCGTTCTTTCCTGGCCCAAATGGTGACGGAGCTGGCGAATGGCCTCCAAGTATGGCTGTCCCTCGATGTCTCCGACAGTTCCGCCGATTTCCACCACTACCACATCGGCTTTGGACACTTCGCCACCCAAAAGAATTTTTTCCTGAATGGCGTTGGTGATGTGGGGGATGATCTGGAGAGTTTTTCCCAAAAAATCGCCCTTTCGCTCCTTTCCCAGAACTTCCGTATAAATCTTTCCGGTGGTGACGGTAGAGTACTTGTTGAGCGGCTCGTCGATGAATCGCTCGTAGTGGCCCAGGTCCAGGTCGGTTTCCGCCCCGTCGTCGGTGACGAACACTTCCCCATGTTGGAAAGGCGACATGGTGCCGGGGTCCACGTTTAAATAGGGATCCAGTTTTTGCATGAACACCTTGTAGCCGCTGTTCTTCAGCAAATTGCCGATAGAGGCCGAAGTAATTCCCTTTCCCAGGGAAGAACAGACTCCACCAGTAACGAAGATGTATTTGGTCATGTCACTTTATATGGTGACATTGTACTCGATGTTCTTCCACACGCAAACTTTCGGGCTTGAAAAAATAAAAAGCCGCTCGACGTTCTGTCGGAGCGGCTTTTCTTTACGTTTCAAAGCAATGCGATTAGCGAACGCTGTCCTTGAGGCCCTTTCCGGCCTTGAAGGCAGGGAGCTTCATAGCAGGGATCTTGATCTTCTCACTTGGGTTCCTTGGGTTCACGCCTGTGCGAGCGGAGCGCTTGCTCACGCGGAAGGTTCCGAATCCGGTGATGGTCACCGTGCTGCCCTTGCGCAGCGTAGCAGTAATGGACTTGAGTACTGCTTCCAGTACATCAGAGGCAGCCTTCTTGGTAACACCGGCAGCAGCTGCAGCTGCATTGATCAAGTCTTGCTTGGTCATAGAAATAAATTAAGGAACTAAAAAGAACGAGGTCGAAATGAAGTATGCAAGCTCGGAGTGCAGGAGTCAAATCAATTTAACTCTTTTCTGGCTTTGCTGAGCTGTTCATCTGAGATAATATTTATTTATCCTCTTCCACAAGCGAAAAATGAAGCATCAGTCGGTCATGCAAAGTGAAGTCATTCGTTGCCTCGATCTTGTAAAAAGGAAGATCATTATTGACGCGACGCTCGGTTTGGGTGGGCATAGCAGGGCCATTTTAAGTTCCCCAGGTTTTGTTGGATCGATTGTAGGACTTGATCATGACACATCACATCTGAACTTTGCCCGTGAGAATTTGCGAGAATTTTCTGACCGTTTTCACGGATATTATTTGAATTTTCGTCATCTTGCCGATTTCGTCCAGAGAGAAAAGATCAACTTTGACGGCATTCTCTTCGATTTGGGCGTGGCCTCTCCTCACTTGGATGAAGGAGAGCGTGGTTTTTCTTATCAGCAGGATGGCCCGTTGGACATGCGAATGGATCGGACGAAAGGAAAGACGGCGGCTGAACTGGTCAACAGCCTTTCGTCTGCGGAACTGGTTCATATTTTTAAAAACTATGGTGAAGAGCCGCGCGCCACTGCGATCGCGGAAGCGATTTTGCTCAGTCGCTCTCGCCAGCCCATCGCGACCACGGCTCAATTGTCCCAGTTAGTCGAAGGAGTGTACAGAAAGACCGGCTTTCACGGTTCTCGCAAGCATCCGGCTACCCGTGCCTTTCAAGCCCTGAGAATTGCCGTCAATGAAGAGCTGTCGGCCCTTGATCTCGCTCTCCAGTCCGCGATCTCACTGATCGCTCCAGGTGGGCGAATCGTGGTGATCAGCTATCACTCCCTGGAGGACCGGCTGGTGAAGCTGGCATTCAGAAAGGCTGCCTTCCCCTGCGTGTGTCCGCCAAAAATTCCTGTCTGTGCTTGCGGCAAACTTCCCGCGCTGCGGATACTGACTCCGAGACCAATTTTACCCGGGGAGGATGAAATTCGGCTGAATCCCAGGGCGAGAAGTGCTAAGCTGAGAGTAGCGGAAAAGCTTTCATAAGTATTTTCATGGCCATAATTCAGTTGCGCAGGCAGACGCAAAAGCCTTCCGTGACGCATGAACGGAAAAGTCGAGAATCTGGTTTCAAGCAACTGTTCTTCCAGGCATATTTTGTTGTGGCGGTTCTTGTCATTCTGGTTAGCTTCACCAGTTTTTTTTATTTATCTGAATTTAATCAGGTGGCTTCTCAGGGTGTAATCATCAATTCCCTCGAGCGCGAGCGGGCCAAGCTGATCATCGAAAACGAAGTCTGGAACATGCGCATCGCCCGTCTAAAATCCCTGGACGTGATTGAAATGCAGGATGTGGTACAGCGTCTGCCGATAATAGACCCGGCGGAGATAGAGTTTGTTGATTTGGCTGCAGGAAGCTAGAAACTTATAATGCCAGATGTACGCCAATTCCCTCCCTCAGTGCTGCTTGGTAGCACTTTTCCGCAATCGCGAGGTCAAATATGCCCATTCCCATGGGGTTAAAGAAAATTGACATACTTTTTGGAATAGCATCTATTGCTCCGCCGAGTGTGGCGTCTGTCAGGCTCATGGTGGAGCTCTGAGTCAGAAGGCCTGCTGTGACCATAGCTTCGATGTCGGTGTTTTCCCGATAAACTTCTTCCCAGTCATCGACGATGACTTGCGTGTCTTTGACTGACTGCGGTTGAAAGTCTCGCAACGAGACGTTGATAATGAGCTGTCCTGGCTGCGGCGCCTGGTCGATGTAGCGCTCCTTCGACACTGTACAAGTGATGAAGATATCGGAAGACTGGTAGACCTCTTTCCAACTGCCGCATATTTTCGTGCGGTTTTGAACTGCCCCTGGCAAATTTTCCACTTGCGGGCGGATGAGGTCGAATACCAAATACTCTTGAACTTGGTTGCCAAACATTACTTCAATCATTTCCAAATGGGTTTTTCCAATCGGCCCAACTCCAATGACTCCTACACGGAGTGACTGTTTGGGCCGCACCTTTAAGAACGCCTGAATCATCACGCCACTCACGGATGCCGTCCTGACCGCGTTTATCTTTCCAGAACATATCATTGCTTTTAGCACGCCTGTTTCAGCCTCGTTTAATATGATCACGCAGTGAGCTCTGGGGAGTTCTTTCTTTATGTTCTCCGGAAAGCTGGCGATCCACTTCAGTCCGGCTGTGTTGATGTCTCCACCGATAAAAGCCGGCATGGCGATAATTCGATTGTTCTGATCACGGTAGCGGAGATAGGGTTTTATAGGCTGCACAAAATCTCCGGCCTGCATAAGCTCCAGCGCCCTGGTGATACAGCTGAGATTAGACTTCCAGTCAGCAGATAGCGTGGATATGTCCTGATCATTCAAATACAGCATGTGGATTTAGGAAAAGTGTTCACTGACCCATTTTGGATTGTAGACGGTGTCGAGATAGCATCTTCCATGATCTGAACAGAGGAAGATTACTTTTGGTTTGTTCACCGGCTGGTTTTCTTGAAAGTATTGGGTGATGGCGGCGTAGACGGTACCAGTTGCTCCGCCGCACAGGAGTGAGTATTCACGGAGGAGCTCATGGCAGGCCTCAATGGTTCTTTTTTCGGGCATGATCATGGTCTTGTCAAACTTTGCCTGTTTCAGTAAAGGGAGTTCCTTCCTATTTGTACCCATGCCCGGTATCAGACGCCTCTTTGGCTCGCCGCCCAGCGCCACCGACCCCTCTACGTCGACGGCGACGATGGTTATTTTCGGGTAGTGTTCTTTCAGCCTCTTTGAGACTCCGGACAAGGCGCCTCCGCTGCTGACCGGTAAAAATGCATAGTCCAAAGTCACCATTTGTCTGCAAATCTCCGGGCCGAGTCCTAAATAGTGGCAAAGAGTATGGTCTTCATTTTCGTACTGCTTTGGCCAATAAGAGTTTTCAATTGATTTTTCTAATTCCTCTGCTTTTCTTAGTCGGGCAGCAAGGTAATTCTGATTCCTGTCTGTCTCGGCCACGCAGATGACCTCAGCTTTCAAGACCTCTAGAAGGCTTTTGTTCAGCGTGCTGACATGCGGGTCCACAATGGCTATGAAGCGAATGCCAAGAGTGTTGCATATTGCTGCCAGAGCCACGGCGAAGTTCCCCGATGACGATTCAATCACGGTGGTTCCGGAATGGATCTCACCTCGCTTAAGCGCTTGCTCGATGATGAAGTACGCCACACGGTCTTTTATGGATCCCATCATGTTCAAATATTCCAGCTTGGCAAAGAGCTGAATTTTTTCGTGGGCAAGCTCAATCACAGGAGTATTGCCGATGAGTGGCCTTAGTTTTCGTAGTCTTGCGATGAGTGTTGATTTGTCAGACATTGTAGACAGTAATAATTCGATTTTATCAGTCGTGTTTGCTACAATCCATACCAACTGTGTCCACAGGCATGACCATTAACACCCTTCTTGATAGATTTAGAACTTATCAAAAAAAATTTGATGAGGCGCGTATTAGTCAGGCCTATGAATTCGCGAAGAAAGCTCATGAGGGTCAGAAAAGGCAGAGTGGTGAGCCTTATATAATTCACCCGCTGCAGGTGGCGATAATGCTTACGGAGTACAGGGCCGATGAGGATAGTTTGATTGCCGCGCTGCTCCATGACGTCGTTGAGGATACTTCCATGAGCAATAAGAATGTTCAAAAGACTTTTGGACGGCAAGTAGGCCAGATGGTCGGCGCACTTACGAAGTTGACCCACCATGATGTAAAAAAAAATGGTGTCCATATTTTCAACACAAAAATTGAAAGTATTCGAAAAATCTTCGAAGTTATGCAGGTCGACGTTCGTATCGTCATCATTAAATTTTGCGACAGGCTTCACAATATGCAGACGCTGCATTACTTCCGACCAGAGAAGCAGAAGAGAATTTCGCAAGAAACCCTGGATATTTACGCGAAGATAGCCGGCAGACTGGGGATCACTGATCTGGAGAGGCAGCTCAAGTACTGGAGTTATCGTTACCTGGTTGAGGACCAGTTTAGGGAGCTAGAGCAGCAGCTTGGTGAGCGTGAGGCTTATTATGATGATTTTAAGGACTCCATTCTGAAGAAAGTTAAGACGTCACCGAATTTTGTAGGAATGGATCGAATTGAAATTGTCATATCGATTGACGGTGACGCGCTGTACTCTGGTGATCAGGCGCGGCAAAGTTTTTTGCAGGATGCCTATGTCCTTTTGAATGATGCCAATAGCTGCTTTTTGGCACTTCGAGGTGTTCACTCGATCTGGAAGAGCGTTCCGGGAAGTGTCGAGGACTACATTTCCGTCCCAAAGGAAAATGGCCACCAATACCTTAAGACCGCAATAGTTTGCGAAGATGGCTCGGTCCTGAATTTTCACTTTATGACGGCAGACATGTATGACTATTATTTGCGTGGAGTTTCCACTCTTTGTTTTGGCACATCTGGCAATTTCCGTGGGCTTGAGTTGCCGTGGGTTGACAACTTACGGCGAATTCACCACGACACCAGTGATAAAAGCCAAGAGTATTTTGCGGCGTTAGAGAGTGACATTCTCCAAGGCTCAATCACGGTTTACCTGGAGGATAGCAAAATTCTCCATCTTCCTCCGGATTGTACGGCGCTGGACTCGGCTTTTTATTATCTTCATAGGAAGGCTTCGCACGTTTTTTCTGTAAAAATTAATTCCGTTCAGCGACCGCTTTCGCATCGTCTTCGCGACGGAGACCTCATACAATTTGAACTCAAAAAAGATGAACAGTTTCAGCCCTATTGGAGAAATTATGTTATCAGCGGGTATGCGAAATCCTATATAACCGAGAGGCTTAAGGCTATGGATCGGCATGATTTGATTGAAATTGGAAAAAGTATGCTCGAAAAATACATGGAGAGGCGTGAGTTGGGGTATATCCAGGAGGTTCATGATAGGGTTCTTTTGACAGCATTCAGGACACTAGGAGTCTCCGGACTTCCGGAGCTTTTTGAAAATGTTGCTATTGGTAATTTTACTTGCGGCCAGGTGGTGTCTCTGATTTATTCTCAAAAGTTCGACAGCGATTCACTGTGCGTCAAGGTGTGGAGGCAGGAGAATGGCCATTCCTTTCAGCGGGTTTTTGATATCCTGCACGAACAAAAGCTTGATTTTGAGCTTGTGTCTTCGAGTCGTCATGGTCACATTCACCACGATACCTTTAAAATTCATACCAAGCTGGATGAACAAAAACAGGATCAGGTTCTCTCCTTTCTCAATACCGTTAAGCACTGCTACTTTCAGCTGACTTCTCCTCGCAAGACGCGCAACTACCTCATTGTCATGACTTTTGTTGCCATAGTTTGGATTATGAATCCATTTGCCATTTGGTACATGGCGGAGAACGGTGTTACTTCCGGTACCAGCGCCGCCATCCGCCTGTGGAGTTCGGCCATTGCTTTAGGCCTCATCGCTTTATTCAGATTTTTTCGTTATCGTGAGCCTTTGCGGGGTGTCCCTCTCACTGGGGGTTTTTGGATTACTGCTTTTCTTTTGGCGGCGCACATTTACTTGGTCCACGCGGCTGCATCGAATACCATCCCTTCCCATTACATGGCCATTGCGGACATGAGTACCGTTGCTATCGCTTTGTTTTATTTTTATTATCATTCCTCGACCAGGTTTTACAGTCGGAAATTTTGGCTCCTTTCTTCGGCCATAATCATCGCACTGTGTTTCAGCAGCCTCACGTTCTTACTGACAAATGGCACATTATCTCTGTCGTGGTCTACTCCACACTTCCTGGGAAATGTTCTGGCCATAGGCGTCATTATCTTCCTTTTGATCTATACAGTCGTTAATAATCAATATTTTCTTCAGGAAAAGATCGAGAAAAGAGCCTTTCAATTTTTCTTCTATTTATTTTTAATTGCCGCAATCTTTCAACTCCCATTTTCCAGCTGGGATGAGCTTGTGCACATGGACTGGGTTATTCTTACTATTGGCATCACTAACGGAGTTTTGGCCGGTGGACTCGGTCACGCACTGTACTTCAAGGCATCACGCTATTTACGGCATTACGTTCTAACTCTCTTTTTAGGCTTCGTTCTACCCACAGTTTTGGTTATCGATTACTTATTCTTTTCTCAGGAAGCTTTTGTCTGGTCAGCTCTTCCGGTTGTGATTGCTTTGCTTCTAGTGACACTGCTGGAAAAGCAATCTGAAGAGCACTTTCAGATGGAGGAGACAAGCCACCAGGTTTAGCTTCAGTCGATTTTTGCCGCAATCACCCCCCTCATTGCTGATTCATAGGCCCGACAAAAATGGTTAAAATCAAGATTTGGAGGAATATGAGCAGAAGCGCGGGCTTTGACAAGTCTCGCGTAAACCAGCCACTCACGGACACTCCAGGTGATGGTCCTTGTATCAGCGCCAAGCTGAGCGTTTGGAACTTCACGGCGGGCGAATTCCGTGGCTAGAAAGCGGCTTTCATGAAATTTAATCGAGCCGTGATTGACGTGAGGACTGATCAAGAGTTCGCCGATGGAGTGGTCGATTTCTCCACTCAGGAAAAAATTGTAGAGCAGATGAAGCTCAAGAGCCTTGAAAATATCTCTATTACCGTGGTTGGGATCAACTCCTCCTACTTCCACCCACCCGACTTTTGCATTATTTCCCTCCCTCTTGAGATAGTCCTTAGTCACCAATTGGTCATCGACGAATGTTCTTGGAGCCATTTGAAGTTCTCGTTCTTTAAATTTTTCCGCTGTCATTCCACTGTTCAGTCTGAGTCCAAATAGAAACCCTATAACTTTTCTACTGGTATCAATTGCAACTAGGGCGTCACTTCCTGTACTTCTCAACAAGCTTGTCACGCTGTCGACTGACGTCGGCACATCCACGAGCCAGCCTCTAAACCATGCCTCCTCCCATCCGTCTCTTTGGGCATTGTCTGTTTTCGGATCGCCGCTATATCCGAGTTGACAGGCAAGGTCATAAATTCCTTGACTGTCCAATTCTGGGCTTGCCGGGTAAACGAGAACCTTACCGCCTGCAAGTTCAACTAGCGGCTCACCGCGTTCAAATACAAGTTTGGCCAGCTCTCCTGATTCCGTCATTCTTTCTTTAATCACCACGCCAGTGACTGGTGGCGAGGGCGTGTCACGCTTTAGCCTATCAGTTACGCCGTTTACTAAAACGGGCTCGGCTTCTTGTTCTAGAGGTTCACCTGTTGTGGTTCGCATATGCTCGGTATAATTCCAAGATATGCGAATTATAGCTCACAAGCGGAATTTAGCAAGATTTAGCCTAGCTCACGGATGTCTGGTACTCTATTTCGAATGCAATCCATGATAGCGGTTCGTAGTGTTGGCGAGCCCGTTGCTCCAGTTGCAAAATCTTCCTCCAGCATTCTTAGCAGTGGCTCTGGAGGGATGCGTCTGTCGTCCCGTGTCGCTTTTTTGAGTTGTGGTGCACGACCTCTCCAAATGCCACTTTCAAGACCGTTGACGATTAGAGAATTTGTTTCTATTTCAATTCTTCTGTCTGTGATTGACTCAGGAGCAGGATTTTCTTGCGCCTGGAGGGTATTTTCAAGCGCGATCAAGACTGCTGTGGAAATGAATGGTAACAATTGCATAGCTATGGCCCAGGGCTCTTTGTCTTTGCTGCGGTAGAAGGCGACGGATTTGGCAAATTTTCTAAACGCAGCCGGACGCTTTCGTTTTTCCAGTTCACGAATTCCTACAGTGTTGTGGTAGTCGAGGCGGACTTTGTTTAATTCGGCTGGTCCAAGCGCGAAAACAATGAGTACTTTCGATCTAATGAGGGCTCCAACCACCGTTTGATTACCTTCTGCAGCTATTTTTTCGACAGCCTTCGTAATTTTGGTTTGAAGTTCGTTCAGCCTTCTCGTGAGTGTATCACCACTTTCATCTGGTCTTTCTGCCATATTTGTAAAATAAGGTGTGTATATTACTTTATTTTTCTATATTGTCAAGATACTGCACTTGCCTTAAATTGTGACCAAATGATACTCCTTTACACAAAAGACAGCTCCCCTTGATTCGATGTCAACGACCCCATTTTATGTTTTCGGCATGGGGATGTACAGTGCTTTTTGCTCCAATCTAGGCTTTCTCCGGCGGCAACTGCTCCTTTTCCATAAACACCTCGGTGGGGAAGGGGATGATAATGCCCTCGGCATCGTAACGGCGCTTGATTTCGGAGATCAGGAATGATTTCGTGGCTATCCAGCTCTTTCCCTTTTCGTGGGGGTCGAACCAGAAGCGGACGGACAGGACGACGGCATACTCGCCCAGTTTTTTCAGGATCACCTGTGGCTTTGGCTTCTTCAGAACATGATCGTGAGCGAGCATCACCTCCTCGGCGATCTTTTTGGCCTTTTCCAGGTCGGATTTGAAGCTGACACTGATGTCGAAGTCCGTTCGTCGTTGATGATGAGCGGTATAGGACGTAACCACCTGACTCATCAGGTCGGCGTTGGGAATGATGATTTCAGTGCCATCCACTCCTTTCAGGATGGTGGCTCTGGTCTGGATTTCCATAATTTTCCCGGTAATGCCGCCAACTTTTATGAAGTCTCCGATGTGGAAGCGGTTTTGCAGGATGATGACCGTGCCGGCGATCAGATTTTCCACCAGATCCTTGAAGGCAAAGCTGATTCCCAGCCCAAAGAGTCCGATGACCTGCAGGAAGTCGATGTCGAAGATAAATTGGAGTGCCACCGCGCCTCCGGTGCTTATCGCTCCATAGAACGCCAGCCTTCGAATCAGGTCTTCCATGTCCGGGTACAGGGTGTCTCCCTTACTCTGCCTCAGCGCCCTGATGATCCTGGCTCCAATCAGCTTTCCCAGCGCCCAAAAAGTGAGTATGACCGCCAGCGCGAGTGCGAAGTTCCAAAGAAAGCTGAAGGTTGATAGGACATCATCAAGCACTCCGGGACTAGAACTTACTTTTGAGGACGTGCCGACTTGTGCAATGAGGAATGACACCATAGTTGTTCTCATGTTCAGTGCTACAGTTGGCACTGGGCCTTGAAGTATTTTTGATTTATCTCAATCTGATCAAGCTTCATGATCGTGTTGCAGATCTTCATTCGTCTTTGTTTTTCGAGGAGTTCGGTAATGTCTGCGGCTGCAAGAGTATCGGCAGCTCCGTGAGTATCAAGCCGTTCATCGTAGGGAAGCAGCGTTTTTTGTTCGCCGGTATTGTCTTCGTCGGGAGTACCACGCTTGGTGGAGTTGCTCTTCCTACTCAGGGGCGACGCGCCTCTTTTCAGCATTTCGTAGTTTTGCTGTGGATCATAGATTGTTGGTTTTATTGCGGGCTTGCTTTTTGCAGATTGTTCCATTGACTTATGAAACAAGCCTTCAATGCCCTCGGTCTGCGTGAGATCCGATGCTTTTTTAATGTCTTCAGCCTTTTTTTGGTTGATGCCTTCAGCAGTCCGTTTGGTTCTCTGCTGGAGCATTTCTTTTACACTTTCCAGTGATGGCGGAGCTATGACTTCAGCCGTTAGCGCTGCGGCATGATTTAATTCTGGCTGGGATGTATTTGAATCCTGTTGAGTGGTTTCTTCCTCAATCATGTCTTGGCTACTTCCTTCAATGACTGACCAATCCGGAATGTACTGAGCCTGAATTTTTGAATTCTGGCCGAGCTTTTTCAGCTCGGATACCAGGTCGTTGATGACGATCATTCCATCATCCCCCGTAGTGCCCTTCAGTATTGCGGTCTCCTTAGTCTCTTCTCCCTTAGCCATGATCGACCAGACTTTGTTTGCCTCATTTTGAATGCTCAGCTTCACTTCTCCGGTGAACCCTGACTCATCAAAGATAGAGATGTGGCCATAGTCTCTGTCTCCGGGGATCATGGTCAGCAAGTGGCTGGAGTTTTTTTTGCTGTGCTGAGCGCGAGGCAGGGGAAGGTACCCGGCCAGCACTACCGAATGCCCTGGGAGCGAAATTTCCACTGCTCCACAGCTGATCACTGTTCCATTCTCATGGGTCATGAAGTACGGCTCGCCGGTATAGCTTTTTAGGTGCATATCCCTGGTGCAGTCGCCGTAGTTGAGGTTTTCCGGCAGGGTGACCATCCCGGGGTAGTCTTCATCGAAGAGCGTGAACACCGCTTCCTCAAACAACTGGAAGTTGTCGCTGCTGATGGTACTGCCGGAAAAATCATCCGTGAGCTCATTGAGCATGTCCCTTGCTATCCTTTCGGCAGCGGGTGACTTGCCGTTTTCTCCGCGGATCCGATTGATCTTTTGGAGCATGAGGCTTGATATCTGAGCAATTTCCTGTTTTCCGAACACATAGTGATTCTGTTCGTTGAGCTCAAATCCGCTTGTTGCCACTTGCTTGAGTTTTGTTCTCATGCTTTCCGCCTTGTTTTCCACTGTGGCCTTTTGAAGGTCATACAGGTATTGAGTGGCAGCGCTCAGGAGGATTGGCTCCTCACCTTGGTGTGATTTTTGAAGCCAGCTTTGAAGCTCGGCTTCGGTCAGTATGCCGAACGACACCGGGGCGTACAGGGGGTCGACCCCAAAGATGTTTCCCGCAAGATAGACGAGACCCCGGTGACTCATCCAGGCTGTCGCACTGATTTTTTTATCAATCCATTCTCCATCTAGTGTTTTAAAGAGTTGCGGACGGCGCTCCAGCGCATAGGCCACGGTGTCATTGATGTCGGATTCAGTCGCGAATGAATCCACAATCGCGCCATAGGTTGCGACGTTGTGTCGTGGGTATATTTTGAAGTGCCCGGGAAGTCCGCTATGTTCATCTTGATACCTACTTCCGGAGATGGTGCTGATGAAGCTCAGCAGCCCCATATCATTTGAGCTGAGTTTGTGTTCCTCAACAATTGGCTGAAAGTAGCGAATGATTTCGCCTGCATCTTTGTTGTTCTTCCAGGGATAAAAGCTCAGGTGGAGATCGTCGCCTTCCAGCTTGTCACTTGTAAGTGACAGGATGCTGGCGATGCTGGACTCTCCGGTTCCAGTGTGGATAATTATGGTGCCGGCAGTTATCACGGCAGAAAGGAGGAGGAGAAGGAAAATTGATCCCTTTTTCATAAGATATATTAGTGATTATCATTTTATTATACCTGTTTTGCCCTCACTTTTCAAGTGATGTCAGGTATACCTGCACGGCGTTGCCGCTATGATGGCTATCAGTAAATCATCCCCGTGAAAGCTCTTTTCTCCCTCCTGGCTGTCATCATGGTTTTGATCGTTTGCCGCTTCAATGCGGGGCTGGCGGCTGATTTTTATGATCCTGCTTCCGGTGTCACCCTCAAAAGTCCGGAAGGATACTCTGTGGTCGACGCTCTGGATCGCTCCCTGGATCTTGGTTTGCAGACTCCCGTGCGCAGTTACTATTTGCTGGGAAGGGGCCAGGTCTCCGCTCAGACCGCCGAGATTCATTACCTGGTCAGCGATGAACCTGCAAGCGTGCTTTTGGCTGAACTCCAGCTGAGAATCATTGACGCCATACTGAGAAAAAACAGGCGATTGCTTGATCGGGATGCCGTTGAGCTGCAGGGGGTGTCTTTTGCCAACCAGCTGCCCATGCGAGCGCTGGTGTTGCCTGGCCGTGAAGTTACAGTCGCAGTCCTGGCCGTTGGTAACGACTTTGCTTTTTACGAGCAGTTTTTGTTAGATTTAAGCGACCGCATTCCATTTGGCGACACTCGCGATCATCCCTTCTCCGCGGAAATTCATGACGTCGCATCTCGTGGAATCTTTCGCGGTTATTCTTCCGCCACCGGTGGCATTCCCACTTTCCGTCCTGACTTTGGCATTAATCGGGCGGAGCTGATGAAAGTGGTCGTTTTGTCCTCCCCTGGCGTAGATCAGCAGGAGGTTGATGAGTTTGTGTCCGAGGGTTCCATGAAGAGAATTTTCCCGGA
>JAUYKR010000136.1 GCA_030699855.1 bacterium | reverse complement strand
TTTTTATCAGTACTACTGCGTTGCCCAGGGGAAGGATGAGCAGCTGGCTTCTTAGGGATTGGAGGTAAAGAATCGATTGAAAAACCCTCTGGAAGCAAACCGATACTGAAAAGGGTTTCAAGTGTTTTTTGACTTTCTGGGTGCTCTGTGAGGTACGGATCGATGGTATCGAACATAACGTCAATCGCCATTCGCCTGACCACAACATACTGACAGGTATCCTCACGAAAAGAATCATCTTGTTTCAAGATCCGTTCCTCGATACACCAGCACACCGCCAAACGGAATTCATCTCCAGCATCTGCGAAATGCCGGCAAACGAAATCGTACAAACGATAGCGGTGATATGAAAGCTGGTGCCACTGCAAATCACGATCATTGGGATCATCTGGCGGGCGTACCTGATAGTTTGGACGAGATACCACCCTGCCTGTTCCCATAACACCTGAAGACACAGCTGGCACGGGCTCATCTCCTCCATCTCTTCTTGCCAAACCGTCAACAAAGAGTCTTTGCCCTAAACTACCATCATCACCCCGACCTGCTTCCACAATACGATACATCGTGATGTAAAAAATTTAGGCACGAGTTTAGCAGAGATCCTCAAAAACACCAGGATTTTCTCACACAAAACCCCTCATCAGTTCCCTTACATGGGCTCTACGGCTTCAGCAACTCCTTCACCTTGTCCAGCGAAGGATCCGAATGCTTGCCAACTACTTCGCCCTTGGCGTTCAGAAAGACCACGATGGATTGGGTGGTCACTCCAAACTCCTTTTTCAATTCAGTTTCGGTATCATAGTCTACCTTTAGGATGGTAGAACCAGCCGGAAGTTCAGACAGCTTGGAATTAAAAACACCGTCCATCTTGCGGCAAGTTGAGCACCAACTGGCATGGAAAAACAAGGCCACCGGCTGCTTGCCCTTGAGTTCGGCGAAGCGAGCAGAAGAGTAGGCTTCGTACGTGGCAGAGGCCACAAGTGAAGCAGGCACGGAGACTTCGGAAGGAACGCTGATCTTATCGTCTGTAGTGGCAGGAGGAACAACCGGCTGATCAATCGGTGTTTCGGACACTTGTTGAGCGCATCCGATAAGCACGAAACTGACTACCGCCAGACTGAGGAAAGGAGTAAGAAAAATACGTCGAGTCATAGATGAAAATAAAAAAGTAAGCGAAGTATATCGCGGCAAATGCTATTTGTGAAACTTCTCATGCACCTCCCTCAGCCGCGAGTTGGTGATGTGCGTGTAGATCTGAGTGGTGGTGATGCTGGCATGCCCCAGCATTTCCTGCACCGAGCGGATGTCGGCACCGTTTCGCAGGAGTGTGGTGGCAAAGCTGTGGCGGAGTGTGTGCGGCGAAACTTTTTTGATCACGCCCGCCTTGCGGGCATACTTGCTGACCATGTTTTGAACTGAGCGGGCGCTGAGCCGCTTTTTTTCTCCGCTTAAAATATCTTCACTCACCTTCCTTCCTCGCCCACCGGAAACAAACAGCGGCTCAAAGTTATCGATACGCAAATTCAAATATTTTTCCAGGGCTTCCGCCGCCAGGGCGGTCAGGAAGACAATTCGCTGCTTGCGTCCCTTTCCCCGGATCATAAATTCCCGCCGCTTGAGGTCGACGGAGTCGCGATTGAGATTGACCAGTTCGCTCACGCGCAGGCCTGTGGAGTAGAGCATCTGGAGGATGGCATCATCACGCCTTCCGGAAGCTTTTGACATGTCCACAGCGGAAAAAATACGAACCAGTTCCTCATTCTCCAAAAACTCCACTGTTCGCTCGGGAATTTTGGACAGTTCAATTTTTTCCGGCGCCAAAGTTTTTATATCGTGCTTCGTCACGTATTTGAGGAAAGCCCGCAGAGCGATCAGATGATAATTTTGCGTTTTAATGTTCAGAGTTCGATGCGCCTGCCCTCCGCGGCGGATCCGCTCATCTTTAAATCGATTAAGATGTACACGAAATTCCTGGATCTTGAACAGATCCAAAGTGTTCAAATCATTCTCCATGCCAAAAAAATTTCCGAACCTTTTCAGATAATGATCATAATTCTCCAAGGTCTTTGGCGTGCGATTTTTTTCAATCTCACAATAAATCAGAAAGCGCCCCAGCCAGTCTTGAAAGGTATTCATGGCTCACAAAAAACACGGTAATCATAGCACATCAGAAAACAAAAAAGCCCCATTCCGACCGAGGTCGAAGGAAGAGCTTTTTGTTTGAGGCCGAAGAGGAAAACTATCTTTTCTTCTTCTTAGCCGCAGCTTTCTTCTTCTTTGGCGCAACTTTCTTCTTCTTTGGCGCAGCTTTCTTCTTTGAGGCTTTTTTCTTGGCAGCCATGTTGAAAAAAATAAAGAAATAAAAACACGTCATCATTGTAAACCTATTCTCAAATCTGAGAAGTAAACTGCATGAAACTCAGATTGAAAAATTCAAAAGGAGTTTTAAATCAACATTTGAAAATTCTGGTTCTTTGCATTGAAAAATGCAGACAAAGGCCTTATTATTCAGATCGCTTTTTTATGGCGCCATCGTCTAGTGGTTAGGACATCAGATTCTCAATCTGGTAACAGGGGTTCAATTCCCCTTGGCGCTGCCAACTTTTTCAACCATTATTCAAATCGAAGCCTCATTATTCTACAAGCCACCCCGAGGTCTCGCGGGGTTGGCGCTGCCAACTTTTTCAACCATTATTCAAATCAAAGCCTCATCATTCTACAAGCCACCCCGAGGTCTCGCGGGGTTGGCGCTGCCAACTTTTTCGAAAGAAAAATCCGTTCTGAGCGTATTATAAAGTAAGCCTCATTTTTCACCGGTGATTGAACAGACCCAAACGGATGAGCAGTTGGTTCAGGCGTCTCTCCACGACGTCAACGCTTTTGCCCTGCTCATTGAACGCTACGAAAAAAAATTGCAACGATACATTCTTCGCATCTCTTCTTTCTCTCCGCAGGAAGCCGAAGAGGTGCTGCAAGAGGTGTTTTTGAAGGCCTGGAAAAATCTGAATGAATTTAACCTGAGTCTCAAATTCTCCAGCTGGATTTATCGCATCGCCCACAATCAAACCATTTCCCAATTTCGAAAACACCGGAAAGGAGGACAAAAAGAATACCAAGTGGAATCGGAACTCTTCGACATCATTCCCGACGAGCTGGACATTCCCGAACAATTCGATCGGCAGCAACGCGCCAATCTGGTTCGAGACTCCCTCAAAAATCTTCCCAAAGAGTATCGGGAAGTCCTGATCCTGCGCTACTTCGAAGACAAAAGTTACGAAGAAATGTCCGACATCCTTATGAAGCCCAGTGGAACCGTGGGTGTCCTGCTCAACCGAGCGAAGAAGTCTCTGAAAGACTTCTTAAAAAAATCCCCCGTCACTCTTACCCTTTAATGTTCCACTTATGTCACTTTCCGAAGACATCCTCCGCAAGATCAAAGAAAAAGCCATCACTCCCCGGCCGGCCTGGCATTTCTGGCTAAAAAATTCCATCTTTTGGAGTATCTTTTCAGTTTGCGTTCTGGTGGGGGCCAAAGCAGTGGCCATGTCAACTTACGCTCTGATAGAAACCGATTTTGAGCTCCTGTTCCGCTTTACTCATCACCCTTTTTGGGCCATGGGCAGGCTGTTTCCAGCCGGCTGGATCATCCTCTTCCTTCTTTTTATCATTATGGCCCTGGCGGGACTCCAGCACACCAGAAACGGATACAAATGGAGCGCGGGAAAACTCATCGGCATCAACCTCCTCATCAGCCTGCTCTTGGGCCTGTCGGCATACGCTGCGGGAACACCGGAACAATTTGAACAGTTCATTCACCGAAGAGCGCCTTACATTCCCCACAACGAGGGAAGCAAAGAGCAGGTCTGGTCTCAGCCGGAAGAAGGACGTTTGGCCGGAACCATCATCAGTATCACAGACGGCCAGATTCTTCTCCTGGATGATTTCGCTCAGCGACAATGGACGGTGGAATACGGCGACAGCGAATATCGCGGCCCGGTAAAAATGGAAACGGGCGAAAAAATTCGCCTGGGTGGCGAGCAGCTGGATGAGCAGCGCTTCCGCGCCAACATCATCGCCCCCTGGAAAAAACCGAGGGGGCAAAGTGATCGGCGCAGGGAAAAACAACTGTAAGATTTTTTTTAAAAGCACGTAGTAATGAATGAAGGCCTTCACTTTTTATTCCTTATTTTCACCGGATATGAAATCACCCAGATCTCTTGTCAGCGCCCTTACCCTGAGCGCTGTTGGGCTTACTCTTTTAATCGGCTCAACCCAGGCCTCGCCGTTTGGCTTCGGTTCAGACAAGGAAGGAGCTGAAAACACTGAGCGGGCCATGATCATGCAAGCCATCGAACATCAGGTGACCACGGATGAAGGCGGCGTCACCATCAGGATCTCCGTTCGTCCGGGAACCGACGCCGACATCGCCGCCAAGGC
>JAUYKR010000135.1 GCA_030699855.1 bacterium | reverse complement strand
TCCTTGGCTTCCTTGAGGCCAAGGCCTGTTACCTCGCGCACCACCTTGATCACGCTGATTTTGTTGCCTCCGGCGGAGGTCAATTCAACGTTGAAGGCGGTCTTCTCTGCGGCTGGCTCACCGGCGGCTCCACCTGGAGCGGCCATCATGGCCATGGGAGCGGCGGCGCTGACGCCGAATTTCTTTTCCATCGCTTTTACGAGCTCAGCGAGCTCGAGTACGGACAGCTTCTCGACCATCTCCAGGATCTTTTCAGCATCCTTGGACAGGTTTGCGGAAGCTTCGGTTGTTGTTGCTTCGTCGGACATAGTGAAAAAAATAAAAAAATAAGAATTCGCTTGCTACTTCTTCTCCGCAAGCTGTTTGCAGACCTGAACGAATCCGCGGATGACTCCGCTGGATACGGCGTGGAATCCGGAAATCGGAGCCTTCATGGAACCCACCAGCTTGGCCAGCAGTTCCAGCTTGGAAGGCAATTGCGCCACCTGATTGATCATGGCCCGATCGGCCACCTTGCCCTCAAAGATTCCCCCCACCAGTTTGATCTTTTCGTTCTTCTTGCTGCGCTGGTAGATTTCTTGTGCGGCAGCGACTTCGTCGTCCATGGAAAAAGCCACGGCGATTTGACCGTCCAAAAGAGACTTCTGGATGTCGTAGCCCTGCTGCTTTCCCGCCAGCATCACCAGGGTCTTTTTGGCGACCTTGGTTTTGACCCCTTTGTCGCGCAGAGCCCGGCGCAGTTCAAAGTTTTGCTCCACCGTCAGACCGTGCAGGTCGGCAAAGACCACGCTCTTGGCGGCGGCAAAATTATCGATCAGTTCTTTGAGCATCACTTCTTTCTGTTGTCTTGTTGTAGCCATAGAATTGAGGCTTTAAAAAAATCATCTCTTCAGAGAGATGACGTGACACCGTAACGTACCTCGACCTGCTAAAAGGACGGAAAGTCCTCAGCGATACGGTGCTATTGGTGTCTCGGCAGGATGTTTAACCCTTCGACTTCGCCTCGATTTCACTCGAGGCATGCCCTCAGGGAACCTGCTGTCTCTGACAGGGGGAAGTATAGGGATTTTGCGAGGACGTGCAAGGGCTTTTTAGCCGATTTTTCTCCTTCCTCTCCAACCGTAATTGTCCTCTGGCCTATCAGCCAAAGCTTCCCACTCTTCATCAGTCAACTCACCAATAATGCCTCTGGGGACAAGACGGCAAGGTGGCGGAGAAACAACAGCCCCAACATCGCGCCTTGTTTCTAATTTCGCAGCCCGGCAATGAACCACTGCACCAGGTGCGGCAGCGAAAAGCGGCCCAGCGCTGGCAAACATAGCCCTGAGAAGTGGGGCATCCTGGCCATCTAGATCCCTTCCCCGCTTGAATACGAAGCGGCGTGAAAGCATTTCTGAAGGTTATTAGGGGTGCATTCTACACTATCTATATAGAATGTCAACTATCAAACCCTAATCCTTCCTCAAAACCGCTAAAAAGGCTGCTTGAGGAAGCTCAACCTTCCCCATGGCCTTGGCCCGCTTTTTGCCCTTCTTCTGTTTCTGGAGCAGCTTTTTCTTTCGACTGACGTCTCCACCATAGAGCCCCGCTATCACGTCTTTGCGGTACGCGGGAATGGTTTCGCGGGCGACAATGGTACTGCCGTAGGCTGCCTGCAGCGCAATGGGAAAGTTCGCCCGGGGAATAATCTCTTTGAGTTTTTTGACCACCGCCAGTCCGGCATTGCGGACCTCGCTGCGGTGGAGAATGTGTGACAGGGGCGGCACCACGTCTCCAGCCACCAGAATATCCATCCTGACCAAGTCTTCCGGACGGAAGTCCAAAAATTCGTATGACATGGAGGCGTAGCCGGAACTGATGCTCTTCAGATGGTCGTAAAAATCGACGATGATGGAAGACAGCGGCAATTCAAATTCGATCAGCACCCGCTGGCTTTCGGTATGGCGCATGGTTTTGTAGATACCGCGGCGCTTGGTGCACAAATCCATAACCGGACCGATGTGCTGGGACGGTACCATGATCTCCACCTTCATCCAGGGCTCTTCGATTTCTTCGATCGTTTCCACCGGCGGCATCTCGCTGGGGTTGGAGAGTTCGATCACCTCCCTGGTACTGGCTTTGATAATTTTATGTTTGACCGAAGGGGCGGTGACGATCAGATCCAGATCGTATTCCCGCTCTAGTCGCTCCTGAACGATCTCCATGTGCAGCATGCCCAGAAATCCACAGCGGAAGCCAAAACCCAACGCCGACGAGCGCTCCGGCTCGTAGGTCAGGGAAGAGTCATTGAGGGCCAGTTTTTCCAGCGAATCGCGCAGTTGCGAATAGTCATCGGCATCGGTGGTGAAGATGGAAGCAAAGACAAAGGGCGTGACTTTTTTGAACCCGGGAATAGGCTGAGCGGATTCGACTGACACCGCGCTCTTCCCGGGCTTCCACAGGGTATCCCCCACCGGTGCGTCTTTGACGTGTTTGAGTCCGGTGACGATATAACCGACCTCACCGGCACACAAAGCGGAAGCCGGACTATACTGAGGTTTGAAGAAACCGACCTCGATCACCTGGATGGGCTTCCTGTTGGAAAGAAAGAAAATAGTATCCCCTTTTTTTATTTGTCCGCTGCGCACGCGCACGTAGGACACTACGCCTCGGTAAGCATCATAATTAGAATCGAAGATCAGCGCCCGCGTCTCCGCATCGGCTTGTTCAGAAGCCCCTTCGGGGAGTTTTGGGGCAGGAATTTTAGCGATGATCAGGTCCAAGAGTTGTTCCACATTCGTCCCCTCCTTGGCGGAGATGCGGAGGATCTCGTCCGGGTTCACCCCTAACAGATCCGAAATTTCTTTGGCGCGGAGCTCCGGCTCCGCCGCCGGCAGATCGATCTTGTTGAGCACCGGGATGATCTCGAGATTATGATCGAGGGCCAAATAGGTATTGGCCAAGGTCTGTGCCTCGATGCCCTGAGAGGCATCCACGACGAGTATCGCCCCTTCGCAAGCCAGCAGCGAGCGGGACACTTCGTAGCTGAAGTCGACGTGACCGGGCGTGTCGATCAAGTTGAGGATGTGCCCCTTCCAGTTCATCCGCACCGGACAAAGTTTGATGGTAATCCCCCGCTC
>JAUYKR010000133.1 GCA_030699855.1 bacterium | reverse complement strand
ACATATGCATCCCGGTACCCATCCGGAAGCCGAAAACCAATTCGTCCGGCAAGATCAGGAGAAACCTGATGCTTCAAAACAAAAGCACTCTGGTGACCAGGAGATAGCCGATTGGCAATGGTGCGAGCTAAATCTACAATTGTTTGCACATCCTTCAGAGTATCGAAAGAAAGCATTCCTACAATGTCCTTGAGAGCCTCAGTTGCCATCTCAGGGCCAATTTGCTCTACTTTTCCATGGCTGATTAGGTATCGAGATTCATCATAAGCACGAGCAGCAGGTGGATTAGCGAAAGAAAAATAGACAATCAAGGACTCACCCGTTTGCCCATTGGTATACCTGTCGAGACTCCGAATATTCCTCTCCTCCTCTGTTGTCCCTGGCTCTATTCGAAGGGCTGCGGATGGATCATTTTCATCAATAGTTAAAATAGCACTTTCACCGGTAGCAGGATTTTCATAGTCATATTTCTGAAACAAAACTACTGTCACTTCTCCCGGAAACTCATCTCCAACTGCATCGCTTATCAAAAGACCAATTTGTGCATATACCCCCTCAGAAATCTCCACAATTGCCTGCAAACCATTACAGTCATCAAGGATCGGACGCATATGAAAGTGAGTTGGAGGCCGGTCACCAGGAAGGAAATGGGCAAATGAAATTCGTAGTTCTAGTCCCTGAACGGCAGTCCCATCGGAAGCTCTAATATCAGTAAATCTTTTGCTATTGTAGTAAGCCCCCTGGCCATCTGTTATGACAGGATGAAATGTCAGAGGAGCGGTAGCATCGCTCCTCCCCGGCAAATGTGCGGCAAAATAGTCTCGAATCGACCCACCTTGTAGCCTTGCTTCCACAGCGCCTTTTACATGTGAGGCAAATGCAGCTCTTGCCTCAGTACTGAGCGTCCCGTCAAAGTCTAGTCCTCTTCTCAAAAAACATGCCTTAAGTGCCGCTAGAGCCAGTGCTGCTTGAGGGTGAATATCGACATGCTCCAATGCCTCTAATCGAATCTTCCGAACCACTGCCTCCGGTGGTTGAGCACCACGTGGGTCAGATTCCAAAGAACCTAGCTCTCCAGTCTCAACCACTGGTCGAGAAGCAGGATCATCTAACCCAGCATCTTCCCCCTGAAGATCCCCCTGTCCATCTATTGGCATAGAAAACTCATTACCAAATACTGCACCACATTTTACAGAACATGTGCAACAAGACAAGTTTTTGTTTACACCTCATTTTCCCCCTCCTCACTCATGTCAAAATCCGCCTCAAATTCGAATTCGTCACTCTCAAAACCAACAGAGAATTCGCTGGGGAAGTTTGAATCCAGGTCAACGATAAGGTCATCCTGACCTCCGCCCTTGAAAAAGTCTGACTTTTCTTTCATGGCTTTTGTTTATATTTCACACCATTATAGCAAATTTTCTCCTGTTGATCAAGGGGCCAGTTTTGGCAAATAACCCCTAGGATCGACCGCTACACCGTTTTTCCACACTTCCAGGTGCAGGTGGGGGCCGGTTGTCAACCTCCCCGCGCCTTTGGTGCCAATGGCCCCACCGCTCAGGGCAATAACCTGCCCTTGCCTCACTTCTTCGCCTTCCTCCACCTGGAAGCTGTAGACATGACCGTAAACGGTGGAAATATTGTTCTTGTGAGCCAGCTGGAGGAAGCTATAGCCGGTTTGCCCGCCATCGTGAACTTGGATAACCCGGCCGGAAAGCGGAGCCCGAACCGGAGTCAGCTGATCGGTGGGAATATCCACCGCGTTGTGATGGATACCAAAGCGCTCAAAATACCCAGACTCGTGAAAACCGGCGGAAATACCCAGTACGGGTGCCACCGGCCATTGAAAGGCCTCTTCCGGAAATTGCTGGTATTCCTCTTTGGTCACCCCCTGGGCCAGCTCCTGAATGCGCTGGTGAATCAGCGCCTGCTCGCGCCTGACCTCTTCCAGCTGCTCCTGGAAGAATTGTTGCTCGCGACGCTTTTGCCCCAGCAATTGCTGTTTGTAGTTGAGTTGCTGCTGAGCGACATCTGCAGATTGCGACAAACGAGCCTGATACAATTGCAACTGAATCTGAACCTTGTCCGCCTGCTCGCGCAGAGTGAACAGTTGCAATTGTCGAGATGCTACAACACTGAACTGCTGGAGCAGTTGCCGCTGCAAGCCTTCCACCAGGTAGTCCTGGAACAGCAGCTCCGCTGGAGATTGACCTCCGGCAAATAACTGGGACAAATTAAGCTTTCCGTCCTCGGTTAGAAAGTTGAGCTTGATCCGATAGACCAGCGCCACCATATCCTGAAATTTTGCCAAAATGTCTTTGAGTTCCAAGGCTACCAACTGGATTTGAACTTGAAGGTTTCGGGTGAGTTCCATAAGCCCCTGCTGCTTTTGCAAAACCAATTGCTGCTGTTGTTGAAATCGGGTCGACTGTAAGCCGAGAACTTGAAGCTGGGTATCCAGGGAATACATGTCCTGTCGGATCGGCAACATTACTGCTTCCAGACCGGAGATTTCATCTTGCTTGAATTCAAACAAATGCCGATAACCCTCCAGAAATTTCTCCCCACCTTCATTCTCCATTCCTAATTCTTCTCTTCCCCCTTCATCCGGATCCCATTCCAAAATCAGCTCGTCCGCCTGGACTGAAGCACTCAGGGACAAAACAACAAAAAGTCCGGCGCAGAGCGATTTATAATGGACCTTCATAACGGCTCAACAAAGTCGCGAGTATGGTCACCGCCCCCCCTCCATAGCGATCCCAGTTTTGGAGGAGATCAACCAGATCGACAAAGGTGTAGCGGAAATCATGATTGGCGTCGATGGCCATCATGCCGGTGCTCCAGACGTCAACATCAAAGTAAGCCACGATGCGGTAGGCACCAGTATGCCACTTCTTCAGTTCGAAGCGGAGCATTTGCGCAGATCCCGGAATAACAAAGTCAGTCTGAACCGAACGATTATCATTGACAGAAATGCCGGACGGCGACGCCCACATAATATTTTCACTCAAGGTCGTAAGCTCTGGTGATTGCAAGCCATCCAGCACAAACAAAGATCCGGCCGGAACCCGGTACGTGTAAACCGGATAGCCGCTGTATACCGTCTGAGTGGCAAATCCGGAATAACCATAAGGCCCGAGCACGCTCGTCTGCAGGCGCTGACCGTGATAGTACTGAAACCAGGTCACTACTCCCACCAGGATGAAGACCGCAACCAACACCACTATTTGTACCGCTTTTCGAGACATAAAGGACAAAACAAATCGGCTTCACTATAACTGGGCGAGCAACTCATCGCCAAGCTGTTTTATTTTCTTCCCCACCGGCTGGGTAGAGGGGTCAGCGTCGTAGGCCAGACCCGCCATTTCCTTGGCTCCGCCAACGTACTGCTGAGCCTGTTCACGATTGCCATCGAGGGCGGCCTGATAAGCCAGGGTGAGATTCTTGAATCCCTGAGCGATTTTTTGAGCCGCCCGCACCACGCCTTTGGAGCCGTCGATCCGCATAGCCTTGTCGCAATCGGCCAGTGCTTGATTTGTACGCGCCAGCGCTTCGGAAATATTATCCTGATTCAGGGCCACCAGCACTTGAATGAGATCGGCCTCGGCGCTGCTCAGCAACTGCTGCACCTCACCGTTGCGCCGGAGGGTAATCATGCGATAGAGCATGTCGGCCACTTCACCCCGCGTCAGCACGCGGGAAGGCTCCAGGCGCCCATCGCTCTGGGGAACAATCAGCCCAAGTTCAACCGCGTAGCGAAGCGATGGCAGATACCATGCTCCGGCAACCGTGTCCGTGGATAACGAAGTGGAAAGTTCTTGATAGGATCTCAGATCGACCTTGAAAGCACGAGTCAGCATGGAAATGAGTTCCACCCTCGCCACCTGCCGGTCGGGAGCGAAAGTACCATCGGCGTTTCCACTAACGATCCCCTTTTCCTTGCCTCGACGGACATACACAGAAAACCAGGAATCGGAAGGCACATCGGGAAATCCGGTCGTAAACCACTGGCCTTCTCGCCCCTGCACGCCACCTACACTGCGCAAAATCATTTTGAGGGCAGCAACTCGATTGACCGAAGCATCAGCCAAAAAAGTTCCATCGGGATTTCCGCTCACGATTTTTTCATCCGCCAAAAAAGTAATGGCTTCGTGATAAGAATGGTCGGCTGGAACATCGTTGAATTCAGCCGCCCAAGCTGAGGGGGCGAGAAGAAAACCGATGGTGAGCAGAAGCGAAATTTTTTGCATACGAAAAC
>JAUYKR010000157.1 GCA_030699855.1 bacterium | reverse complement strand
GGCTACAAACAGAAATTGATTCCGATGCCGCTTGTTTTCGAAAGACCTATCCTATCCGGGAAAAGTTTCCAGCCAGTATCCACATCTACGATCACTCCGTAATTCTCTTTACGTATACTGGGAACGACCCGGTTGGCGTTCACATCGAAAGCGCCGATATCACCGAGACTCTTCGGCAGATTTTTCGACTGATCGAAAAGGATCTGAGGTAATTATTTTACTTCTTTCATACTCAATTCTTTCATGAGCACGATGCTCAGCACGCTTCGAATCACGACGATCAGGAGGATCTCGATCAAGACGTTTGGGTCAGTCGCGAAAGTGGACTGAATCAGTTCGGCCACCAGAAAAAAATCCAGCGCAAGGATCACCTGGTGCACAAAAGTACTTCGAAGCTGGTGATACTGTTTCTGAGATAAGGACAGCAATTCTTTTCTCTGCTGCATGGAGACCACATAACCGAAGGCTGCTCTCACACCGGCCATCAGAATAAAAATGAGACCGATGATTTCAAAAACGGCTGAAAAGGCAATAAAGAAGGGGTGGAACCAGTCCAGTGAAAACATGAGAAATTAAAAAAAATACTATAAAATCATAGCACTTTCTCATTCTCAATATATAGGTAGAGTCTTTGACAGTTAGGGATAGAATAGTATAAGCTGAGTTACCTGCTAAAAGCAGCATTTATGCCTGTGCCAAAAAAATTACTCCAGATCAAGAATCTTCAAGTGACGGTAGACGGGAAGACCATTCTTCACGATCTTTCTCTGAATATTGAGCCAGGAAAAGTCTACGCCCTGATGGGTCCTAATGGATCGGGGAAAAGCACTCTCTCCAACACCATCATGGGTCATTCCAAGTATCACGTGGAGAAGGGAAAAATTCTTTCCCGTGGGGTTGATATTACTCATGAGTCTCCAGATCTTCGCGCCCAAAGAGGGCTGTTCTTGTCATTTCAATACCCCAAGAGCATTCCCGGCGTGTCGATGTCCAACTTCCTGCGGGCGGCTTACAAGGCGGTCAAAAAGAAGGAGATTCGGGTTTTTGACTTTAACAAGCTGCTCAAGCAGAAAATGGAAATGTTGCACATTCCCAAGGACTTTGCCGACCGTTTTGTAAATGAAGGATTTTCCGGAGGTGAAAAAAAGAAGGCCGAGATTCTCCAGGCGCTTGTTCTCGACCCTTCCGTCATCATTATGGATGAAACCGATTCGGGACTCGACGTCGATGCCCTCAAAGTAGTGGCCGCCGGAGTACAACAATTAAGAAGTCCAGATAAGGCCGTTATCCTGATCACCCATTACTTTCGTATTCTGCAGTACCTTACTCCAGACGTGGTGTACGTGCTCAAGCACGGCCACCTGGTGGCCGAAGGGGGGCATGAACTGGCCAAGCGAATTGAAAAAGACGGTTTTGATGAATTTGGGAAGAATCTTTCCGATCCCCACGCGGCAAAGAAAAGAGCTCTTGAGACCACCCATACCGCCATGGGAATTGAGATGGAGGAAGGGAAGCCCGAGAGTGAGGAGTCCCCATTTGCCGTTATTGATTAACATTTCCTATGACTACTCTTACAGAGAGAACTAAACCGATTGCATCATTTCAGAACATTGATCGTTCTCGTTTTGATGATAAGAACAAGGAGAGATCAGTTAAGAAGGCTACATTGGGACTGACGGAAGAGGTTGTTCGCTTGATTTCCTCAGAAAAGAGAGAACCCGATTGGATGCTGGATAAGCGTCTGGAGTCCTTTCGCATCTACGAAGAAATGGGCATGCCAAAATTTGGCCCCTCACTTGCAAAGCTCGACCTCAATGAGATCTGCTATTACAGAAAGTCTGACGAAACCACTCACGCGACTTCCTGGGAAGAGGTTCCGGCCGACATCAAGCGTACTTTTGACCGCCTTGGTATCCCCGAGGCCGAAAAGAAGGTGCTGGCGGGCGTCGGAGCTCAGTACGAGTCAGAAAACGTCTATCACAAACTCCACAAAGAGTGGGAGGAGAAGGGCGTTATCTTTGAAGACATGGATATCGCCGTTCAAAAATACCCAGAACTGGTGAAGGAATACTTCATGAATAAGTGTGTGCCCTTTCGCGACCATAAATTTGCCGCTCTTCATGGGGCCGCCTGGAGTGGTGGAACTTTTCTCTATATTCCAAAGAACGTTACCATCCCGATGCCTTTGCAGGCTTACTTCCGCATGAATGCTTCGAAGGGCGGACAGTTCGAGCACACTCTGATCATCATCGAAGAGGGTGCGCAGGCTCATTACATCGAAGGTTGCAGCGCTCCCCAATATGGCATGAGCTCTTTGCACGCCGGATGTGTGGAAGTGTTTGTTAAAAAAGGAGCCCGCTTTCGCTATTCCTCAGTCGAGAACTGGAGCAAGAACACGTACAACCTCAATACCAAGCGGGCCATAGTCGAAGAAAGCGCCATCATGGAATGGGTTGGAGGGAACCTCGGCTCCGGCGTGACGATGTTATACCCCTGTTCAATTCTGAAAGGCGATCACTCCCGCGCCGATCACTTGTCAGTGGCCTTTGGCGGCAAGGGACAATACCAGGACACGGGAGCTAAGGTCATTCACATCGGAAAAGAGACCAAATCAAACATCCTTTCCAAAAGTATCAGTAAGGATGGCGGAGCCGCCAATTATCGTGGGTTGGTTCGAATCTTTCCCGGAGCCGAGCACGCTCAGGTTTCTGTTAATTGCGACAGTTTGATTCTGGACGAGGCGTCGATCTCCTGTGCCGACCCGGTTATGGAGATCCACGAAGACAGCGCTGAAGTATCGCACGAAGCGAAAATCGGATCTATCGGCGAAGACGAACTGTTCTACGCCATGAGCCGCGGTATGAGCGAAGAGCAGGCTAGGGCGATGATTGTTCAAGGTTTTATCGAACCCATCGTTAAGGAACTTCCGCTCGAATATGCAGTTGAACTTAACCGCCTGATCGAATTGGAGATGGAGGGGGCAATCGGATAACATCACCATGATTCAGCTTTCCACCATAACGTCTGGAGATATCCAAGAGCGGGGTTTGTTAACCCGCGAACCCAAATGGATGCGTCAGCAGCGACTTCTGGCCTGGGAAGATTTTAAAAAATCTGAATCCCCGAATTGGATCAGGTCAAAAATCCCAAAAGTTGATCTAATGGCTTCGACAAAATTGAAGTTTCCTTCCGCGGACATTAAGCCGCTTTCGCTGGAAAAGAAGCCTCCGGCGGGAGCAGCCGGGAAGATCACCCTCGTGGATGGTAAGTTGCTTCGCGTATCCCTGCTTCCAGAGTTGGCGCACAAAGGGGTCATCTTGTCCGACATGCAGTCGGCAGTGCTAGAACGAGCTGATCTTTTGGAACCTTATCTGCTCCAAAGCTTTTGGGGAGTGGAGGATCTCTTCACCGCTTTTCATCGGGCTCTTTGGAGTAACGGTTATTTTCTGTATGTCCCCAAAGGGGTGACGGTTGACCTGCCGATACAAGTGCAGGTTGTTCAAAAAGATCCTCATCTCAGTATCCTCGATCGCAGCTTGATGATTCTGGATCAGCAGGCAAGTGTTACTCTCGAAGAACTGTATGAGTCGGAAGGAAGTTCTGATCAAACTCTTGTCTGCGCCACTGCCACGGAGGCCTTTGTGGGTGATGGGGCCCGGCTCCAATACTTTTCTACCCAAAACTGGGGGCGGCACGTCTATGACCTCTCTT
>JAUYKR010000146.1 GCA_030699855.1 bacterium | reverse complement strand
GTAACCAAGCAAGATTGAAGGAACCAGTGATAAATTTCCGAACCGCCTAGAATAGTAATGGACCTGTATTGAAGCAGCTCGATCAAGTTCAGCAGCTCCTCTTCGCTATCGTGGAAGTAATGCATCGGCCCCTCCCCCATCACGATACCGGAAACAGATCGAGTAAAAATAATCACAGGCTTCTTGGCAAAGCCGGAGTGAATATCGAAGGTTCTTCTGCCCATAATCAGCACATCACTCTCTTCGATTTTCTGCTGCAGAAATTGCTGATCTTCCACACTTGAGTAGTCTTGAAAACTTCCGCCTTCATCGGCTATTTTTCCGTTGACGGACATGCCGGCCACGATCTGGAAAGTTCTGACGACCATTGAAGGAGGAAAATGAAAAGCGTATACTCGTCACCGATACTCTACTACTCTCCTAATTTTTCTTCCATGAACTCCTTTCTCTGGGGCAAAAGAGCCTCCTGGCCCCTTCAGATTGCTGTTTGGCTGCTGGCCTTTTACGTGGCCTGGAACATGATTCCCGCCGGATGGCCAAAACTGATGGCCTATAATTCCGATGTCAATATGTTTGAAGGATTCGGATTGCCGCAATGGCTGGTGGTCGTCGTTGGTGCGGTGGAGGTCTTCGCCCCCCTCTTGCTCTTCATTCCTCAAGTGAGTTTTTATGGAGCTCTTCCCTTGGTCATCGTCATGGCGGCTGCGACCTACTACAGCGGCGGTCATCACATGGCTATTACTCTTGGTGTCCTTTCACTCATTATCGCTATCGTCATCCGACCAGGGTGGCTGAAGAAAAAACCCATCGTCACCACTATTCACATCTAACCATGAATTCAGCCAAAAAAGCTTTTCCAGGCTTCCACCTGGATGATCAAAGCGGAAAAACCTGGACAGAAAAAGACCTGCAAGGATCCTGGACGGTCGTCTACGCCTACCCCAAGGATATGACTCCCGGCTGTACCGTGGAGGCTCATGAGTTCAGCGACTTACACGGAAGTTTTAAGAAGCTTGGCGTGCAGATTTTCGGCCTGAGTCCGGATGACATCACCAGTCATATGAAGTTTTGTGAAAAAGACGGCATTACCTTCCCCCTGTTGGCCGACACCGAGCAGAAATTACTGAAGTCCCTGGGTTCCTGGATGAAGAAATCGATGTATGGCCGCGAATATATGGGCGTTGACCGATCTACCTGGCTTGTTGATCCGGAAGGGACGATCGTCAAAGAATGGCACCAGGTCAAAGCCGCCGGACACGCTCAAGAAGTCCTCAATGCTGTTAAAGAGTCACAGTGAAAACAATCGCGGTTCAGGTCGGAAAGATTGTGATCGGCGGTGGCTCTGCCATCGCCATTCAGTCGATGATAAATACTCCGACCAGGGATGTAAAGCGAACGGTTCAGCAGGCCGAGGAGTTGATCGAGGCCGGATCGGAGCTCGTTCGCATTACCGTCAATACGCCGGAGGCGGCCCAGGCGGTTCCCTACATCAAGGAACAATTGGTTTTGGATGGCTATGAGGACGTCCCACTGATCGGCGACTTTCACTACAACGGTCACCTCCTTTTGACCAGGTACAAGGGCTGCGCGGAGTATTTGGACAAATACCGCATCAATCCCGGCAATGTCGGCTTCGGCGACAAGCACAATTACAACTTCGGCCTGATGGTCGATGTTGCAAACCAGTTCAAGAAACCGATCCGCATCGGCGTGAATTGGGGCAGTCTGGATCAGGATCTGTTCACGAAGATGATGGATGAAAATGGCAAACGGAAACAGCCGAAAGGAGATCGGGATGTGGTGATCGACGCCATGGTGGAAAGCGCCATACGTTCGGCTCAGTTGGCGGAGAAGCTCGGTATGCCATCGAACCGGATTATCCTGAGCGTAAAAATGTCTGAAGTGCAGGATATGGTGAAGGCCTATCAGCTCCTTCACAAGAAATTGCAGCAGATGAGGAAACCCTACCCCCTGCACCTAGGTCTCACCGAGGCCGGCGCAGGTATGCGCGGAGCGATTTCCAGCAGCGCGGCCCTGGCGATTTTGCTTCAACAGGGTATCGGCGATACTATTCGGATATCTTTGACACCGACACCCGATCGACCGAGGACAGACGAAGTTGAAGCCTGTAAATTGCTGTTGCAAACCATGGGCATTCGCTCCTTTAAACCGCTGGTGACCAGCTGTCCCGGCTGCGGCAGGACCAGCAATGAATTTTATCAAAAACTGGCCCAAGAGGTGAACCGCCACATCGAAAAAAAGATGAAAAATTGGAAGGAGCAGTATCCCGGAGTGGAAAAGCTGATCATCTCCGTCATGGGCTGCGTGGTCAACGGACCGGGAGAGTCAAAACATGCCGACATCGGCATCAGCTTGCCGGGAGACATGGAAAAGCCGGTGGCTCACGTCTACAAAGATCAAACCCTGTTTAAAACCCTTCAGGGCAAGCGGATCACGGAAGAATTTATTGTTCTTTTAGATGATTATATCTGCAAACGCTTTTCTTAGACTTCGCTGAAGAAGACGGTTGTCTTTTGCTGAGAGAAAAATCTGGCCGCTGGATAGCTCTCAGACATCTCTGAGTTTCTTTGCAGTTCGGAAATCATGTTCTTCTTTGACTCGCCCGAGACGAGAAAGAAGATCTCTCGTGAGCCATCTATCGCCTTGTAGGTAAGTGTAAGGCGATCGCGAACAGACTGATGTTTGGCAGTCGTGTGAGCAACCAGACTATCGCCTAACTGCCTCTCAGTCGTCTCCGGAAAAAGCGAGGCCGTATGCCCATCGGTACCGATTCCCAGTAAGACCAAGTCAAAGAAAGGAGTCTCTCGAGAAACAAGCTGCGTCTCATACTTTTTAAGAGCCTCATCTAAAGAAAGAGACGTATCGAAGTAAACCCATTTCAGCGGCGGCTGAGGCAACCTGCTCAAAAGAGCCTGTTCAATCATTTTTTGGTTGGAGTCGCCACTTTCACCGGAGACATAGCGCTCATCGACCTGGTACAGTTCTACCCGACTCCAGTCGACATTCTGCCGAGAAAGGAGTTCGTAAATAAGCCCTGGTGTTGAGCCTCCGCTCAAGGCCAGTCGAAAGACGCCTGGTTTTTTCTCCTGGATGCGCTGGACAATCGCCTCAACTACCGCCAGTTGAAATTGAGACTGGTTTTTGAAAATGAAAACGTCACTCATTTTTCTTCTAAGGGGACATCAAACCATGCAAAGCCATCATTGGCGGGAACAAGGTGTTGCTCCTCCGGACCCTCCGATTTTTTCTTGTATATGGTAACGGGGACTTTCTTTTCCTTCGCAAACTTTGTAATTTTGTCCGTCAATCTCCAGGTGGCAATAATTTCCTCAAAGTTGAGAAAATTGCAGTGATCTCCCTTGAATACATCCAGGAGTAGCCTGCCATGTTCCGTCAGGCAGTCATCCCCGTAGCAAGCGATAGACTGGGTCGTGGTAATGTCTCGAAACTGATCCTTGCCTCCCCCCACGTTGGTATACAATCTGAAGTGAATTTTTTCCTCAGGATACATTTCTATGATCATTCGGTTGGGCTGTACCCGCTCGTCGTTCCTCTGGATCCTGCGCGGACGAAATTCAATGACGATGTAGGTATGCTTCTTCTGGAGCATCTTTCCGGTACGGATATAAATGGGAACCCTGTACCACTCCTGACGGTCAATGAACAGTCGCAGAGCGGCAAAAGTTGCGGTCTTACTGCTCTTTTTCACTCCCTTTATCAATCGATAGCTTTCGTGCTGCCCCAAGGCAAAGGCTTTTTCATACCCACGAATTTTGAGAGCCGAAAGAATTGAGAATTTTTCGCGGTGAATGCTGCTGCAGCTCTGCTCAACCGGCAGATCCATGGTTATGAGCGCGAGTATCTGGAGCAGGTGAGACTGGACCATGTCTTTGATAATGCCGGTGCGGTCAAAATAGCTGATTCGATTATCAACGCTGAGATCCTCCACCGCCGTGACCTGAATATTGGAAATCAAGTGGCCATTCAGAAGCGTATTCAGGATGCTGTTGGCATAGCGAAGCGGAAGCAGGCTGAGCACTCCATTTTTTCCCAGGTAATGGTCGAGCAGGTACACTTTGTCTTCGGGGAAAAATCGCGACACGTGATGAAAGAGCTCTCTGGCGCTCTGCTCATCGTCGCCAAAGGGTTTTTCGATGATGACGCGGAAATCGGAAGAGATCTTGCCCTGGACTCCGGCAAGATTTTCGGTAATGGAAAAGAACAGTTGAGGAGGAACCGCCAGGTAGGCAATATGTGGCAACTTCTTCTGTGCGGTCGCCTTCAGAACCTTCTTTGCGAACCGCTCAAAGTCCTTTGAGTCGTCATATTGGCCGGAAAAATAGAAGAGTTTCTCAAGGAGGGGCTCAAGAATTTTCCGCTGAACGTCCGGATGTGCCCGCTCGACACTGTGCTGAAATTCCCTCCGGAATTCTTCATTGGTTTTTTTTGTTCTGGCGTAGCCGAAGATGGAAAACTTCTTGGGAAGTCTTTTCTGCAAGGCCAGCTCATAGAGCGCCGGAAAGATCTTGATTCTGGCTAAATCTCCGGAGGCGCCAAAGATGCTGAGAACAAACGGATCTGTAACTCGAAAAAGATTCATGCGTGAATATTACTCCTGATTCCAGTTACTGTGAAATGCCCCCTCCCGATCCAAGCGTTCGTAGGTATGGGCTCCGAAGAAATCCCGCTGGGCCTGGGTAAGATTTTGAGGCAATCGTTCCGTGAAGTAACTGTCAAAATACGCCAGTGAGGCGGACAGGGCGGGAAGGGGTACTCCGGCTTGAATTCCCTTACTGACGACGGCTGCCCAAACAGATCTGTTTTTTCGAAAGTGCAGATGGAGCTCTTCCGCCACCATTAGGTTGGCGATATTTGGATTTTTGAGAAATACTTCGGAAAAGCTCTTGAGGAGCGCAGAGCGAATAATGCACCCCCCCTGCCAGATTCGACAGATTTCCGACAGGTTAAGGTTCCATCCGTTGACCTCGCTCGCCTGCTGAATCAGCGCCATTCCCTGGGCATAAACGCAGATTTTACTCAACAAGAGCGCCGCCCTTACCTCCTGCGCCGTGATGACAGGCATTTCAACTTTTACCCCATCCATCTTTTTGGCGGCGCTTACCCGCTGGTTCTTTTGAGAGGAAAGCAAGCGCGCATCCACGGCTGCCGCGATGCTGGGAACGGGAGTGGTATAATCCATCGCCGCCTCCACCGTCCAGCCTCCCGTGCCCTTCTGCTGAGCCGAGTCTTTGACGACATCCAGCAAGTACCCTCCCGTCAGTTCATCCTTTTTCTCCACGATCTTTGCCGTAATCTCGATGAGAAAGGAGCGGAGATCATCAGCTGCGTTCCACTGGTGAAAGGTCTCCGCGAGCTGTTCATTGTTGAGGCCTGTCACGTACGTGAGCAGATGATAAGCCTCGGCAATCAATTGCATATCCGCGTATTCAATCCCGTTGTGAACCATTTTTACAAAATGCCCTGCTCCATCCGCACCGACATGGGTTACACAAGGCTTTCCATCAAAGTCCTTGGCGGCTATCGACTCCCAGACCGCTTTGAGCTGATTCCAGCTTTCATCTGAACCTCCAGGCATCAGGCTCGGTCCTTTGAGCGCGCCTTCTTCACCTCCGGAAACTCCGCAACCGACGATGTGGATTCCCTTGGACTTCAGCTGCTTCTCTCTCCGCATGGTGTCGCGATAGTGGGAGTTACCGCAGTCAATGATGATGTCTCCGGTATCTAGCAGGGGAAGAAGCTGAGCGAGAACCTCATCGACCGGATCTCCTGCTTTGACCATGATAATGATCTTCCGAGGCTTTTCGAGCTGTTGAACAAAGCCCGCAAGAGTTTCTTCCCCCGTCAGGGCATCGCTGCCAAACTGCTCAATAAATTCCGCCATTTTCTCTGCGGTCCGATTGTAGACAACGGTCGTGTGTCCCTTATGGGAAATATTGCGAGCCAGGTTCGCCCCCATCACCGCCAATCCGATAAGTCCGATTTTTGCCGCGGCCATGGGCAAAAGAAGCTAGAGAATGTGATCAATATGCGCTCGCTCCCCGTACGTCTTGAGGTTAATGCAAAAGTCTTTCCCGGCCTGCTGAAAGAGCTTATAAGCATTAATAATAAGTGTCTCGGCCTCCTCCCAGGTATCGACAATGGCGATATTTTCGATGTCATCTTTGTCCAGAAGCCCATGCTTGAGAGGATATTTTTTAATCCACTCGACCAGTCCGCACCACATATCACCCATCAGGATGATCGGCATCTTACAGGTATGACGAACCTGCATCAGTTGCCAGGTATAGAAGAGTTCCAGGAGCGTCCCGATTCCTCCCGGAGCCACCACCACCATGTTGGAAAGAAGCATGAAGGCGTCCAGGCGTTCGGAGAAAACGTCAAAATCTCTTTTGATGTCCAAAAAACGGTTATCTTTCTGTTCATGGGGGAGCCTGATGTTCAAGCCCAGAGAACGCACGTCGGCTCCATTGGGACGACCGATTTTATGGCCACGATTGGCGGCCTCCATAAGCCCAGGCCCTCCTCCGGTGACGATGTCTATTCCTTCTTCCGCCAGGGCGTGAGCAAGGAGGTAAACATCTTTGTAGACCTGATCATCCTGTTTGATGCGAGCCGAGCCAAAGATCGCCACTCGAAAGTGCTCAATATCGATATCGTCCGGGATGCCATCGTGGTTGCTATCGACCATACATTGAAGAATATAACTCACTTCATTATACCTTAAAAAGCGGCTTTTCTAAAGCTCCAGGAGTGGCTTGAGTCGGAAAAGGTTATTTGCTGCAAAGAGACCGTATCGCTCCAACAACGTGCTCTAAACCAAGTCCGGCTTCAACATAGAGTTCCTCCGCTTTGCCGGAAAGCTGATAGCCTTCTACCGCCAGGTGCCGAAGAGCAACTGAAATTTTTTCCCGAGCCAGCAGAGCGGCAACCATGGTGGCATAGCCGCTATGAGGATTATGGTCTTCGAGGGTCAGAACTCTTCCGGTCTTGCGAGCTGAGCGCGCGATAAGATCTCGGTCGGGATCGGAAAGGCTGCTCATGACGATAACCTCGATACTGCATTCTTTTTTAAGCTGCTCTCGGGCCACCAAAGCCTTTTCTACCATGGGGCCGGCAGCGAGAACAGTTATGTCAGATCCGGCGCGGAGGAGGTCGTAATGACCTGGCTGAAAGTCGTAAGAAGCGTCGTAGAAGGGGCTTCCATCGTCTTTGGTAATAATCGGCAACTTCGCTCGTCCCATACGCACGTAGAAGTTACCGTAAGTTCTGGCCACATGACGAATGATGTGATCGCAATGGTTGGGATCGGACGGCTCACAAATCGTGGTGTTGAAAAAACCAAGAAAGGACCCCATGTCGTCGATAGCCTGGTGGGTTGGACCATCCTCACCAACGGACAGCCCGCAGTGCGTAGACACCATTTTGACATTGCAGCGATTGATATCGTTAACGCGAGCTTGATCCTTGGCGCGACTGGACATGAAGGCGCCAAAAGTGGAACAAAAAGGAACGAGACCGGCCAGGCTTAAGCCGCCTGAGCAACTGAGCATGTGCTGCTCGGCCACGCCGGAGTCGAAGACTCGATTCGGATGAGCCTTCTTCATGATATCGGTTTTGACAGAGCCACCCAGGTCGGCCGTGAAACCGATGATGGCTGTATTTCGATCCGCCAGGTCTTTGAGAGCATTACCGTAAGCCGAACGGCAGTCGGTGACCACATCTGGGGCGAGGATAATGGGTTTGCCGATATCAACTTGGATGGGATTCTTTTCCAAAGCAAAAGGCTGTTCCGGTTTCCATTTGACCTGCTGTTTCCGAAACTGGTCGAGTAGAGCCTGTTGTTCGGCGCTCAGTTGAAGTTGGGCCAGGGCAAGATCAGCCTGTTCCGATTTTGGGGCTTCTCCATGCCAGTTTTTGCTGTTGTTGATGGTGTCCTGTTCCATATAATCCACCCCTTTCCCCATCAAGGTTCGGCCGAGAAGAATCGTGGGCGCGTTTTGGTTTTGTTTGGCATGGTGTATCGCCGTCCACAGAGCTTGATAGTCATGACCATCGACATCGATCACCTGCCAGTGGGCGGACTTGAAGATGGCCGGAAAGTCGACCGGCATGATCTCATCGAGCGGACCGGAAAGCTGAATCTGGTTGTAGTCCATGAACACGATCAGGTTGTTGAGCTGATACTTGTTGGCATAGTGCATGGTCTCGTAGACCTCGCCCTCCTGGGACTCGCCATCGCCAACCAGGCAGAAAACTGTTTCTTCCGAGCCACGAAGCTTGGCTTCCTGAGCAAATCCGGTGGCCGCTGCCAAACCGATTCCCAAGGGGCCGGTCCCGTACCAAACCCCGGGAACGTGCCGAGTCACATGTCCTTCGTAGATTGAACCCACCTGGCGAAAAGTATCGATAAGCTCTTGTTTTGGGATATATCCCAATTCGGCCAGGACGGAGTACAGTCCGGGGGAAATATGACCGTTGGATACCAGCACCTTTTCGCCGCTCTGGCTGACGAGAAAAGCGTAGATCAGGCTCAGATAATCGAGACAGGACAAAGAGCCGCCCGGATGACCGGACTGGGATTGCTTTAGCATCGCGATGGCGGTATGTCGGCAGGAAGTGCTGAAGGCCTTGAGAAAATCAA
>JAUYKR010000145.1 GCA_030699855.1 bacterium | reverse complement strand
GAAAGAACTCTCCCCACTCGCCGGTTTGCTTCATGTGAAGAATGATTTTTCGGCTGAGTTTTTCGTATTCTTCCTTCGAATACTGTTTGTTGAGGATGCAATAATCCTTGTGATGCAGAGAAATACAGCCGAGCAGGTGATGGCTGGAAATACAGTATTCGCTGTAGAACACATCGTGGCTGTAATGGCAGAGGATGGTGGAAACGCAGTTGTACTGGCCAAAAGCCGAGAAGTTTTCGTAGAGCATTTCGCTGCGGCCGAAGAAGTCAACGTCTTGACTGGTGACGCCTTCGAAGCCAAAACTGGAATAATCCACTCCATCGCATTTTTCCAGATCGAAACTGTTTGAACACTGTCGGCAGCGAAACAGACGGTCGCCGCTCACCTCTTCGCTTTGGATGTTTTTGTTGGCGCTATAAATGGCTGTTTTCTTCAGTTCCTCATAGCGCTTCAAAAACTCATCCATGGCTTGGGGATTTTCCTGGATGTATTTGATCCGATACTCGTATTCCTCCTTGCTCAACTGTTTGTTCAAAAAGTGATAGCGCTTGTGGCGCAGACCCACGCAGCCAAAGCAATCTTCACAGCTTTTGCAGTTGTAGGAATATTGGCAGTCGATCATAATCTCTGAATTGTCGACCTGATAGCAATTAAAGCAGTTACGAATATCGACGCAGTCGTAGCAGAGCTCGCAGTCATAGGCGATGCTCACGTCCAGGCAGTTACGGCAGCGAATGGCCCAATAGGTGTAGTAACAGCTCTCGCACAGGTCGCTGCCCACGTTCAAGTAGCAGTCTTTATTCCCCACGCAGTGGTTGCCATACTGGGCATTTTCTTCGTTGGTGTTGTGCAGCGAGGGGCGCGGTACGCCCTTTTTCAGTTCCGCGAATTGCTCAAAGAATGGTCGATTGAAGTCAAAATCGCGACCATACTTGAGCGGATCCCAGCGAGTTTCGTCCCACCAGACCTTTTGATCGAAGGTGGTGATCTTCTTTTTTCCCTCCTGAGGATAAAGGGAAATCATCTTCTTGCCCGACTCGTCGCACTGGCGATAGTACAGCCGGCGCTCATTTCGGAAGGCCAGTCGCCTTTGACGACGACAGGGTGGGCAATGCGAGGGTGGGCAGGGCAAGTCCATGCGCTGGAGAAATTCGCGCTCGCGCTCGCCGACGTCGAAGGTTTTGGAACAGTTTTTGCAGGTCATGGATATGGATTACTGAGCTGAGCAGTTTGAGTTGTTATTCACTTCTCAATGATTCTTCCACTCTTTTCCCTACCTCATCTGCTTTTTTAAGTACTGCTTCTGATCTTCTGAGAGCTTCAATTATTTTCTGGCTTAGCTCTGTGTTTTTTCCGGATGCTTCCTCTGGTTTTGGTACAGGTGGTTCTGTGGGGGGAGATACCGGAATTGGAGGGAGGGTGGGGGCCGGTTCCCCATTTCTAACAGCTTGTACTGCTGTACCTATTGATATCAATAGAGCGGTGATAGCGACATAGAGCCCAGGAGCCTCTCTTGACCGGGGATGAAGGATCGAGCGCTCTTTGGGGGCCGGTGATGGTGGGGGACTTTCTGGCATAATGAAAAAAAATGAAGGGATAAATAAATCCCTGAGTAAACTCAGGATGATCATTAAAGCCGAATGGTCATGTGTGTCAAAGGCTGATATTCTGCAAATGGCTTAAATAAGCCTAAAAGTTCAGAATTTGCCCTCAAAAGTCTGTTGAGAAAAGTAGTACAACACCGCGATAAGAGAGCAGGACATCAGGCTGTTGTTGGCTTTTCATCAACAGCATTACCCCCTTTCCTCACAACTTACCCTTGTGGAAGGCCGATAACAGTGCGAGAATTCTGGACAAGAGTTCAGTATCCTTAAATCCCTTTTGATACCATGATTGAAAATTTCTTCAAAAACCTTGGCCTGACCGAAAATGAGGTGAAGGTGTACCTCTATCTTCTTACCCACGGGGAGGCTATTGCCAGCATTATTGCCAAGCGCTTAGGCCTCAAGCGGGCGAATGTGTATACCACATTGGAAAGTCTGGAAAGCAAGGGGGTGGTGACTAGTTTTATCAAAAACAACGTGGCCCACTTCGACGCTATTGATGCCGAAGAGCTGGTCCAGCTCTGTGAAGTGAAGGTCAAGGAAATGCAACGGCTGCAAAAGAACGCTAGTCTGCTCAAAGATGAGCTAAAAAAACTGCGGGAAAAGGGCAAAATGCCCACTTTAGAAATTCGCGGTAAGATTAAATACTACCAAGGACTGGATGCCGTGACCGATCTCATCGACGAGACTCTGCAAGAAAAAGTTGAAGAGCAACTCTGTTTTGGGCTGAATACCTACCATACCGAGCTGGCTGGCGATGACTGGGGGAGTTACACGCAAAGGCGTATTGCCAAGGATATTTTTGTTAAAAGCATTCAGCCAGATACCGACAATGCTATCGCCTACAAGGGTAGGGACAAAGAAGAGCTACGGGAAACCCGCCTGGTTCCCCATGGCAAATTTCCGGGCAAATGCGAGATCAATATCATGGGCGACATGGTGGCGATGTTTACCACCAGTGGACGTGAACCGGTGGGCATGAAGATGCGCAACAAAGATTTGTCAGAAGCTCTTCGAAGTCTCTTCAATTTAGCCTGGGAGAGGGCTGGAGAATACGAGGGGCAGGGTGTGGATAAAAAGCGAAAGAAATAAGGGTGCTGTTTTTTTGATTTTACAGTATCAGCTCCGGCATTACCAAAACAACTTCCAGGTGCTGAAACAACGCGACCAGATTTATGGCTGCCATAGGAAGTGGATAAAGAATCGGGGGATGATCCCCCGAGACCCAGTCTCACTCGGAGAGCGGTCTGCCAGTCTGGTAAGGGGGGTAACCAGAGGAGGTAAGAACGTCTGGGAGCGAGAATGGGTCCCGAAGGACCTCAATCTGAGGTTGTTTTAAGTATGGCAGAGCGTTTATGCTTTTTCCAGTCTATTAATAAATTATATCTTATATTTGCACTATTTGATAATACGCTTCTGTCATATTCTTAGAATTTGGGAATCGTAAGTTCTTCAAGGCGCTTCTCAGATTCTGTAAATTGGTGGTATACATTCTTAACAACCAAGAATTGCTTGACCCCCTTCATCCAGTTCAAAGCGCTCTCCTCGAAGTGGTTGCTGAGCATCCGCAGATAAAAATGCCGGAACTCCACCTGGCCCTGACCAAGTCTTACAAACTCCAGATTTCGCTGGCGAATCTGTATCGGACGGTTTCTCAGTTGATTGAGCAGCAAGTGCTGGTTAAATCCAAAGGCGGCTTGGGCCTGCATTCGGTTTGGATTTCCTACCTGGAAAATTTTTCCGACAAGGTCAAACTGCATCACGGTAAAAATGACGAGGAAATCATTGGCTTTCAGTTGGCGGAAGGCGAGCGATCCGATTTTTTTGCCGAATCACTGATGGCTTTGGATCCCACCTGGAATCACCTCTTGGTTCGCATCACCGAACTGTGCGAACAGCCGCAGTGGTTTGTCTACAATTCCCACCCCTGGTACCCCCTGGGTTTTGCCGACATCGAAGCCCGTTTTTACCGCAGTCTGGTGCAGCAGGGGGCCACTTGCCAGGTTTGCTACGGGAACAATCATTTCCTGGATGAATACGGCTGTAAAATGACCGGATTCGAGGGCTTTGCCACTCACACCAACGCCAACGCTCCTTTTTTGAAGGAGGGTTATTGTCTGTGGGTTTGCGATGATTACATCCTCGAATGTATTTTCCCAGAGGTGATTGCCCAGCACTTTGCCATGATGTTCCAGTCGGTGCAACAGATCGATTACTTCGAGGCCGAACTGTTCAAAAACATTTTCAAGATGCGGGCCCGCTGCAAAGTGTCCGTTCGCCGATCTAAAAAAGAGGCTGAGCAATTACGGAAGAAGATTCAGCTGGCCATCAGGGAGTCGAGTCAGGCCAAGAACAAAAAAATAAGCAAGGGAAAGGGTAACTGAATTTCTTGCTGCGGGCAGCTTCGGTATGTTCTTTCTTTTCGGTAGCTTATTTTGCAAATGTCCCTGCCTGCCGGCAGGCAGGCTCGCTGCGAAATTCAGATGCCCTTTCCCTTGCCGAGATTTATTCGATGAATCCTCCTGCTTGCATTTCATAGAGCCGCTGATAGATGCCACCTTTTTTGTGGACCAGCGACTCATGGGTTCCCTCTTCCGCAATCCGGCCGTTTTCGAAGACGAGAATCCGGTCGACCTTTTTAATCGTGGACAGGCGGTGAGCGATGGCGATGGTGGTCCGATTTTTCATCACTTTGTCCAGGGCGTCCTGGATGTAGTGCTCGGAAATCGAGTCGAGCGAACTGGTAGCTTCGTCCAAAATTAAAATCGGAGCCTTGCTCAAAATAGCCCTGGCGATAGCCACTCGCTGGCGCTCGCCGCCGGACAACTTAATTCCTCGTTCGCCGACCATGGTCTGGTATCCTTCCGGAAACTTGTCGATGAACTCGTGAGCATGAGCTTTCCTGGCGGCTTCAATGATTTCTTCTGCGGTTGCCTCGGGATTGCCGTAGCGAATGTTTTCTTCCAGACTTCGGTGGAACAAAATAGCGTCCTGTGGAACCAGGACGATGTGGTCTCTCAGGCTCCTCAGGGTGACATCGGCGATGTTTAGACCATCGATGGTGATGGCGCCACGCTGGACGTCGTAGAGGCGTTGCAGGAGTTTCACAAACGTGGACTTTCCGGCGCCGGAGTGGCCGACCAGGGCGATTTTTTCCCCGGGTTCAATGGTGAGAGAAAAATCGCTGAAGATCGGTTGGCGCTGACTGCGGTAGGTAAAGCTGATTTTGTCGAAGGTAATTTTTCCCTGGGAGGTTTTTAAAACTTTAGCGTCGGATGTGTCTTTGACCTCAAAGTCTCGGTGAGCGAAGCGAATCACGTCTTCCATATCCGCAGCGGCCATCTGCAGGCGGCGAATCTCGTCGCCGATCTGGCGCAGGTAGGCGGCGATCATGCGGTAGCTGGCGAAGACGAAGATGAAATCGCCGACGGTAAACACTTGCGTGATCCACAGCCACAGGGAGAATCCCAGGAAGACGACTTTGTACAGGGTCATGATGACATCCTGGATAATGTTCGTGTACTGGGAGCGAAACCATGACTTTAAAGAAGCCAGACGGAAGCCCGTCATCACCTGGTGGAAGCGCTGGTCTTCTGCCCGTTCCTGAGCAAAGGATTTGACGGTAGCGCTGCAGGAAATCACGTCCGCCAGCGCGGCGCCAACGCGGCTGTCATGCCGGTTCTCCTCCGTCGAGGCCGGCATTACGTAGCGAAGGGCCAGAGCAATACTTACGACGGCGTAGATGAGCATGCCGATGCCGATGATGATTCCCAGCAAGGCGTGCTTTAGAACCAAAATGGTCATCATCCCGACCATTAGCAGACCCAAAGGGATAAAGTTGTAGAAAAATAAATCGATGAAACTCTGCAGGCCTCTCATGCCCCGCTTGATTTTGGTGACGGTAGCGCCGGAAAAGGAGCTCTCGTGCCAGTCGGTGGAAAATCGTTGTACCTTGTACAAAGCCTGCTCTCCCACGTCCTGCATGGCTTGTACCACCATTCTGGCCCAGATGAACCAGCTGAAGTGACGGAAAATCCAATACAGAATGCCGATGATCACGAACAGGCCCACATAGCCTATGGCGTCGTATATCACCGCTGAAGGATGAGCGGCGTTTGTCGACAAAAAGTCAGTCAATTTTCCCAAAATCACCGGCGTCAGCAGATCGCAAATGACCGTGCCGACCAGCCCCAGGAAGGCCAGAAACAGCCGTCCGGGCTTGTCCTTCAAAAACTTCCAGGCGAAGCTGAGGATTTGGGAAAAGGGGAGGGATTGAGTACTGCTCACAGGGGTGGGAAGAGGATTCCAGTATAGTTGCCCTCGTTGCGAAAACAAAACACCGTCTCTGGTCATCTCTGAGCCCTGCTTGGATGTTTTCGGGTTGCTCGCCCAAAACAATCTATAGTAGACTTCCTACGCTTTCTCTTAAGGAGGGCACCTTTGATCCGAGGTACCTGCCTGCCGGCGTGGCTCAGTCCCGAGGTCTCGGGAGAGCTGGTAGAAGCATGGCTGTTATGCCGAGTACTCGGTACGTCGGTTCAAAACCCTATATAAGAGCATGTGGACTACTTACTTGATAGAAAACGAGGCTGGGACAATATATATTGGTGCTACTTCTGACCTTGATAAACGAATAGTAAGTCATAACCGAGAAAGAGGGCCCGATTGGACTCAAGGAAAAGGCCCCTGGAAAATTATCTATACTGAAATATTTCAGACCGCAGTGGAGGCGAAGAAAAAAGAACAAAAACT
>JAUYKR010000138.1 GCA_030699855.1 bacterium | reverse complement strand
GCACACGCATGAGGAAGCGATCAGCGTCCTACTGGAAGCATCGGAACAAGCCGGTCATCGGGGAAAAATGGAAATTGCCATCGACGCCGCCGCCAGCGAATTTTACGACGCCAAAAAGGGCATATACATCCTGGAAGGCGAAGAAACCTCGGCTGAGCATTTGATCAATTACTACGCCTACCTTTGCGACAAGTTCCCCATCGTTTCAATCGAAGATCCGCTTCATGAAGACGACTGGGACAACTGGGTAAAGATGACTGACAAATTGGGTAAAAAAATCCAGATCGTCGGCGACGACCTGCTGGTTACGAACGTCAAGCGACTGCAGAAAGCCATCGATCTGAGAGCCTGCAACGCCATCCTGATCAAATTCAATCAGATCGGCACTCTGAGCGAAACTATCGACGCCATACAAATGGCCCAGAAGAACGGCATGAAAGCGATTGTTTCACATCGCAGTGGCGAAACGGAAGATACCACCATCGCCGATCTGGCGGTGGGCCTGAACGCCGGACAGATAAAAACCGGCAGTCTGAGCCGTACAGATCGGATTTGCAAATACAACCAGCTGCTCAGAATCGAAGAGGAGCTGGTGGGTGGAAAAATGGATTAAAAATATTTTTCTAAATAGAGGCACCCCGGAAATGGGTGTTATTTTCGAAGCGAGCCTGCCTGCCGGCAGACAGGGACAACAAAAGAAGCGGGAAACTATTCTGTAGAGAGAAGTGGCAAAATCCGCAGCGAGAAAATAACACCCATTTCCGGGGTGCAAGAGCCTATCCAGAAAATTTTTTCATCGCCTGCTGAGCTCGCCTCTTTTCATCTTTTTCCTTGATCGAGTGCCTTTTGTCGAACTTCTTTTTGCCGCGAACCAACGCCACCCTCACCTTCGCCCACTGCCGTTCGAAGCCAATGGAGAGCGGTACTACCGTGATCCCCTCCCCGCTCATCTTGCCTTCCATCCGGGCGATTTCGGCTTTTTTTAGGAGCAGCAGCCGCTTGCGCTTGGGATTGTACTCCGGCGTACCATCGTGCTTGTAGCGGGGGATGTTGAGCTCGCACAGGTGCGCGTGTCCACCGGAGATGATGACAAAGCTCCCGGCGAAGCTGGGCTTTTGCCCGCGCAGGGATTTGATTTCGCGGCCCTCCAGTTTGATCCCCGCCACAAATTCCTCGAGGATGTCGTAGTTGAAGCTGGCCTTTTTGTTGAGGGCAATGATGTTCATGCTAGAATCCTAGCAAGTAGTCCTGAGTTCCCGCAACCGATATGGAAACACTGACGATACTCTCCTGGAACGTAAATGGCATCCGAGCGGTGCAGAAGAAGGGTTTTTTGGACTGGTTACAAAAAGCTAAGCCTGATGTGTTGCTGCTGCAGGAGACCAAGGCCGAGCGAGAACAACTGGATGAAGAGCTACTGCATCCAAACGGCTACCACAGCTTCTGGACCCACTCGGAGCGGAAAAAAGGCTACAGCGGCACCGCCATTTATAGCCGCTACCTGCCCAGCAAGATTTCCGCCGGCATTGGCGTCGAAAAGTTGGACAGCGAAGGCCGAACTCTGGTGGCTGAATTTGGCGATCTGGTTATTTTCAATATCTACTTCCCCAACGGCAAAGCCAGTCCGGAGCGGCTGAAGTTTAAAATGGAGTTTTACGAGGCCTTTCAGAAGCGCGCCGAGGCGGAGGTAAAAAAAGGCAAGAAAGTCCTTGTCGGCGGTGACGTGAACACCGCCCACCACCCGATTGATCTGGCCAGACCCCAGGAAAACGTCGACATCTCCGGCTTTTTGCCGGTCGAACGGGCCTGGATGGATCGATTTGAAGCCGCAGGCTTTCACGACAGCTTCCGAGTCTTCCATCCAGACAAAAAAGATGCGTACAGCTGGTGGAGCATGCGTTCGGGAGCCCGGGCCCGGAACGTGGGTTGGAGAATCGATTACTTTTATTGTTCGGACAGGCTAAAAAAAGACGTAACCGGTGCCTTCATCCTCCCCGACATCGGCGGTAGCGACCACTGCCCGGTGGGGGTGAGGGTGGAAGTGCCGAAAACAGCGCTGAACAACAAGGAAACCAACGACCCTCAGCAGTTGTCGGGGACGGTGGGAGTGCAGGGGAGAATGCTTTAAAAATAATCATGCGTGAGAATCAAGGAAAAGCGCTTAACAGGCCTTTTTTGATAGTGTACTATATAAATAGGCTTCTTTTTTAGATAGCACACTATACTTATGGTAGAAAGGGAGATCCAGCGTCAAATAGAGCCATGGATAAAACGAGATGAAATCCTCATTCTGAATGGTCCACGGCAGGTAGGCAAAACAACCCTCATGAAGGTCTATGAAAAAGAGCTTCGTGAGCAGGGAAGCCCTACCCTCTTCTTGAACCTCGAAAACCCAAATGACCTTTTGCTTGCGGAAGATTACCAGCGCTTCTTGAAAACAGTTCGTATTTCCCAAAAGAAAACTTATGTCTTTCTGGACGAAATCCAGCTCCACTCACGGCCATCAAACTTCCTGAAGTGGATGTATGATGAACACCGAAGTAACATCAAGGTTTTCGCATCCGGTTCAGCAAATCTAGACATCAAGGCAAAGCTCCAGGACAGTCTGGCGGGAAGAAAGAAGACCTTCGACATAACCCCTTTTTATTTTTCAGAATTTCTTACCGCGAAAGGCTTTAAAAAGAACACAAACCCTATTACTGATGAGCAAAGAGCCAGCCTGCTCCTGGAGGAATTCCTACTCTATGGTGGTCTACCAAAGATCGTGCTCGAGGAAGACTACTCTATAAAACAAGATCTCCTCGAAGAGTACGTCTCCACCTACATCAGCAAAGACATCCGACATTTAATTGCGGAAAATAACGTTCAGACCTTCAATCACCTTCTCATTTTTTTGTCTAAAATTACTGGAAATTTAAAGAATAATGAGAGAATCTGCAAAGAACTCGAAATGAATCGCCTGACACTCAAGCGATACCTCGACCTTTTAGAAAAAACATTTATCGTTGATTTCCTCCACCCCTATTTTACCCATGAAATCACACGGATAAAAAAGGCACAGAAGGTCTACTTTTTTGACACGGGTGTTCGCAATAGCTTACTTTCGAATTTCTCACCACTTCAGGGAAGAAATGACGCTGGAAGCCTTTTTGAGAATGTTATTTATTACCGCCTTACAGAACGCTACGGAAAACAACATGTCTTCTACCTTCGCACAAAGTCCGAAAATGAGATTGATTTTGTCTGTCAGTCAAAAACAGGAACCATCCTTGGTTATGAAGCAAAATATAGCTCCTATCGCACACCAACCATTACTCATGGAATTTCAACTTTCCTTCAAAAAATCCCTTTTGAAAAAGTAATCGTCATCAATCGCAATTTGAGTGAGGCTGCCGGCAAGGTTCATTTTGTGGACTTTTGCAGATTTTCCACTTCAAACGGGATGGAGGAACAAACTTCATGACTTACAGCAGTTATCGGGGACGGCGGGAGTGCAGGGGAGAATGCTGTAGGTATCAAAAGCGCCCCTACGGGGGCGCTTTTGATATTGTATGTTACTTCATTTACTTTTTAGCTGGTGGAGTCTTAGGCTTAACAGGTACTCGAATTCCACGCTCCTTCGCTCTCAATTTACATTCCTCTTCAGCATCAGCCAAAGTCATTCCGCCTCTTATAAGTTCAACAATGCAGCCATCAAGAGTCCAGCCAAAAGGAAGCGGGGTCATAACATAGTCTTGAGGCTCAACTGGTGGTTCAACAGGTATCGATGGTTCTTCAGGCGGCGTGACATCAGCTCCACCATCACCTTCATCTTTAGGACATTCTTCAGGAATTTTTCCATATCCAATTTCTTTGCAGGCAGCAATAAGTGCAGTTGTGGCATCTCCTTTTAATATACCTGATAGAGTTCCG
>JAUYKR010000130.1 GCA_030699855.1 bacterium | reverse complement strand
AGTGTTTTGCTCATCTGGTTGAAGTTTTGAGCCAAAATGCCAATTTCATCGTTTGAGCTGACCACAACTTGGCTCCCGAAGGCACCTTTCCCAATTTGTACCACTCCCCTTTCCAGCTCTTTAAGGGGCCGGAGCAGACGGCCGGCGAACGAAATGCCAAAGAAGCTCGCCAAAAATATTCCGGCCGCCAGAACCCCGAGCACGCTTATGGCCATCTGGGCGGTGCGATTCCACAGCGCTGAGTAGTCCAACTGATATACGACGCTCAGGCGGGCATTCCTGTGCGGGAAAATAATATCAACCACTTTCCCCTCCGGAAAATCGATGATCTGATCATCTTCCGTTACCGCCAGCCACTCCTGTTCGGCAGACTTGCGAACAAACACGATTTGATGGCCATCAAACAGAAGTGATGGCTTCACGCTTCTGACTCTTTCCAATCCATAATCTTTAGTGCGAGAGGAGCCATCATACGGTACCTCGGTCTCCGTCGAGGAGTCGTAGAGAAGCTCCCCAGATTTTCCAATGACCTCCAGGCGACTGACGTCGATGTTCTTACTGAGCAGTGGATTCACGTCCCGTCGGAACTGAAGGAAATTCCCATTTTGATAAAATTGCTCGAAAGAAGTGACAATGGAATTATTCGTGAGCTCCGCGAAGGAAAGAACGTCGAGAAAGATTTCTTTTCTCATTTCCCGGGCGTTGAACCAGATCAACAGCGTTCCGCTGGAGATCAGGGCTATGATAACCACTCCTGCCAGGACCCAAATGAGCTTCGTCTTGATGGAACGCATGGGGGTGAACTAGTACTTTCTCATTAAGAGAAAAATATCATCTCCCCACCGCTTCTGCAATCCGATGAATACCATCCAGCACGCCATCCAGGGTCTTATAGGTGACCGACTGATCGCCATCGGAATACGCGGCCTCCGGGCGCGGATGAACTTCGATGATAATTCCATCGGCTCCGCAGGCCACGGCGGCCATAGCCATGGGCTTTACCAGCTCATAGGATCCGGTGCCGTGGCTGGGATCCACGACGATCGGCAAGTGAGACATCTTTTTAATAACCGGAACGATATTGAGGTCGAGGGTATTTCGGGAATGGTCGCAGAAGGTCCGAATTCCACGCTCGCAGAGAACAATCTTTGAGTTCCCGCCCTTAACGATGTATTCGGCTGCCAACAAGAATTCATCCATGGTGGCTGACATGCCCCGTTTGAGCAACACCGGCTTGTTCTTTTTTCCGAGAGCTTTCAAAAGCTCAAAGTTTTGCATGTTGCGGGCGCCGACTTGGTACATATCGATGTAAGGTTCCATCATGTCCACGTGCTGAGTGTCGAGGATTTCGGTGACGACTTTCAGTCCGAACTTGTCTCCCGCCTTCCTCATCCATCTGAGTGCCTCCTCCCCATGACCCTGGAAGGAATATGGCGCGGTTCGTGGCTTGAAGGCGCCTCCGCGCAGAAAGTGAGCCCCTCTCTTCTTCACCTGTTCTGCAACGTCCATAATCAGTTCTTCCGTCTCCGTGGAGCAAGGGCCAGCCATGATGCAAATGCCATTTTTTCCACCGATTTTGACGCCATCGCCGAAATCGACGATGGTGTCTTCCGGATGAGACTCCCGGGAAACCAAACGGTAGGGGCGAAGAACGGGCATGACTTTTTCCACTCCGGTCATGGCTCTGAACTGTTTGATGTCGAGATCGCGTTCATCGCCGATCACGGCGATCACGGTTCTTTCCGTGCCATACATGGGATGAGGGGTGAGGCCAGCGTCAGAAACGGCCTTTATGACGTGCTCGGCGTTTTCTCTGGGGGCGCCTTGGCGCATACAGATGATCATGGGTTGGGGTGTTATAGATGAATTAAGGGGGTAAAATTTAGCGGCGATAAAGCCAAAGATAGGAGTTGTTTGCTGCGGCTGTGCTGCTAAAAAGACAATGTTTGTTCGGCGGTTGCGCTTGTGAGCTGTGGCCGGATGTCAGGGTTTTCATAGCGGTTAAATGAGAGAATTAAAGAATATTTTTTGACTGCTTGATCAGTTTGCTTGTCTTGCGATAGGCTTCTTCTTTGAAGTCTCCGAGATATTCTGCGGCCTCCCGGAAGGCCTGTATAAACCCCTCTTCATGACCGCTCACGACACAATCTTTCAGGAACTGAATGGATTCTAAGTAAGCTCCAATGGACTCTTTTGTCAGCGGGTTTTCAACCGCGATTTCGGCATACAGTTGAGCCCCCTGGCTGAGGATCCGTCCCACCATTTCCAGTCGAAGTTTGTAGATCGGGCTGGCATATTCCAGAGTCTCGCTTACGGACACGCCAAGCTTCTTCATGGCCATGGCGGTAGCGATGGCGGAAACGTGCGTGACCCCCTGGATCAGGCTCATCATTCGATCGTGTTCCTCCGGACTGGTTTCCTTTATTTGCGCTCCCTGATCGGTGAAGAATTGAAGGAGTTGTGCAGCTTTGTCGCCAGCTCGCACCGGACAGGCGGCGATAACCTGTTGGCTCATGTCCTGAACCACTCCCGGACCGAAGATCGGATGGAGTCCTAGGATTTCACAAGACTTCGGCGCGGCCTCCCGCATGGCCTGAACAGCCGGTGTCTTGATGGCGGTAAAGTCGCTCAGAAGTGCGCCCGATTTGGCGTGAGGAGCCAGCTCTCGGATCAGACCAACGGCGGCGGTAATGGGGACAGAGAAGATGGTGATGTCGGCTTGCTGAATCAGATCCTTTCCGCTGAGCTCGGTACTTATGTCTGCTTCCAACACTTCACATCCTTGTGACCGAAATAATTGGACGAAGGCCTCTCCCATTTTCCCTTTGGCACCGATGATGCCGATAACAAGATTTTTCATGATGATTTTTTAGCGGCGATAAAGCGGGTAAAATTTTTCTTTTGGTCCTGAATCGCTTCTTCCAGAATCTCCAGGTGATAGAGCTGAGCGCATCGTTTGGGAGCGATCACGGCCAGGTGGGTTTCCTCCGGGCTCTCTTCCAGCAGACGCGCTCCTTCAGCCGTGTCGGTACCCTCGATCAGCTCGGCCTGGGGAAAGTTTTTTTCCAGATAACCTACGCACTGGCGAAGTGCTTGAGGATGAGACATGACCTTGCGAATGTCCGACTTCTTAACTCCGGGAAGGGCCATCAAACACTGGATCACGTCGAATTCAAAAATCTCTTCAATGTCGAACAGGTGCTTGCTCGAGGCCTTTATGCTTTCCATGACCAATCCGGCAGTCGAATTCTCGATCGGGAAGATTCCGATATCCACCTCATCCGTTTCAAGAGCCTTCAAAACGTTTTCAGTAGAAATCGGATAGTGAAGCTCGTAGTTCTTCATACTGTGTTTTTCCAGAAATTGCAGAGTAGCCGCTTCTGAAAAACTGCCGATTCCTCCCATGATCCCCATTCGAACTGGACGATCCTTGGGAGCCTCCACCTCTCCCTCTTCTGTTTTCTGTCGCATATTTTTTTGGCTTTCCCTGGCCATCATCACGATTTGCTCAAAGATCATTTCTACCTGAAGCTGGTCGAGGCCTCTTTCTTTGGTCAGTTTCTTGCGTCGCATCCTGGCCTGCAGTTCACGCTTGGGGTCGTAGACCTGAGCACGGTTTTTTTCCTTAACACTTCCCACTTCTTCCACGGCTGCCTGCCGTTGGGCCAGCAGGTCGATGATCTGGTCGTCGACTTGATCTATTTTGTCCCGCCAGGGCTTAAGCTGCGCAGCGATTTGCGGATCCATATGGGGTAAAAATAAAATAAAAAAACTCCTCGTGGAGAAGAGCTTGTTGAATTTCTTTGAGCATCAAACAACTCTTCTCAGGCGGAGAAGTTCCAAAAATAGAATGAATAAAAAGCCTTGCTGATGCTCATAACTGATGAAAGAACGACGAAAGTTTACCTTGCCGGTAATCGAAAGTCAAGGCTACGTCACATTTTCTCTTTTAGCCGCTCGAATTCCACTTCCATTTTCAGGAGCACTTGGCTCTTTTTCGATTCGGCCTGACTGAAAAGTATTTCCTTCTGCTGGACATTTTCTTCCAGCAATATCGCGATGGCCTCGATCTGATCTGATGTCAGAAGAGAAAGAAGATTCAGCAGGCTTTGTTGGACCTCATCAGCAAGCAGGGAAGCTCTGAGGAGATGGGCGAATCTTTGCGGGGTGATGGCCATGGTCTAGAAATTAGGTGCTTAAAAAAGTACTTCTTTATTCCTGCCCCTGAATGCTCTCTTGATCGTAATTTGCCGGATCAATGGCTTCAATATCTCCTTCCGTAAATCCGTAAACCATGGTGGCGATCTGTCCCCCGAGCATAACCAGGCCGCTGCCGATGGCGGTCCGTTCGATGGTTTTTAAAGCCCTGATGGCATGAGCTGTCTTTTCGGCCTGCTTGATCCGGCGCAGCGATTTTGCCAGCTCCCAATATCCTCCCATCTTGTCCGCCACGGCTTCCAGGCGTGGCAGAAACTTCATAAGTCGCTGACCTTTCGCACCGGACTTGGCCAGACGAATGCCAATGTTTGCTCCCGTTGAGGTTCCTGCGCTTGGCAGAAAGCCGATCACGGTGACGATGTCGCCTGCCAGTCCAGCCACTCCCCAGGCGGTATTACTCAGGCGGTCTGGCAGACTACTGACGTCTCTGTCAGAAATAATTTCCTTTCCGGAGATGGCTGAATGAAAGTTTGAGTAGGTGCCGGCGATGGGCAATACATCCAACAGCAGTTGCCGGAGGTCTGGACCGAGCTCTTCCCAGATCTGTTCCAGATCGCGCTCGGGATCGCCGCGGTGGACCAGCTGGTCGGTAACGAACATCAAGGCTGCCATCGCCACCATCATTTTTGCCCGTCCTCCGGCGCTCTGCGAAAGCCTGGTCAGGAAGGTGCCTTCCGTCCCCTCAATCGCTCGCCAGAGCTTGTGCTTCAGAGTCGCGCTGCGCAGGCTCTTGGGCAACATCTTGAGGCCTTGGTCCAGAAGTGAAACCAGCTTCATCTTGGTTTCGGCAAAGGGAATGCCGATCTCCTGATCGATTTTGTTGAGCATTTCCTGGATTTTCGGATGGTTCAGCGGCAGGTCTTCCGCCTCCGCCAGCGCACGCGCTTCTTTCACCTTCGCCACAAACCGGGCTTGAATCCCCTCCTCCATGGCTCGGAGATCCGTTGCCATTCGCTCAAGACTTTCTTTGAGCTGCTCGGGATTGCTGATCTGGCCAAGCCCCCTCTCCAGGTCATCGACTCTTTTCGCCACCTCTTCCACCGCGCTTTCCGGTTTCAGATACGACTTCAACGAAAGAAGCTCCTGTGACGCTTTGGCCCTTTCAAGCTCTGATACTGAGGCAGTACTCAGTTTTCCCTCGAGCTCGGAGATTCGCTGGCTCATTTCCTGCGGAGTTCCAGAAAAAAACTTTTTAGCATCAATCTGCGTGATACCGCTGGTGTCGGGAAATTCCTTCATGATGGCCTGGATGGGGTGACCGCCCAGGATCATGTTCATACGGGTCAGGTAATTGAGCACTACCGTTCTGGTCTGAGCTAGTTCTCCTTTCGCTTTTCCCAGCCAATTCTGAAGTTTTTTTTGCACCTCCGGATCGTCAAGATCCGTGCCGAAGGCTCGAATTTTATCGACCTGCTCGAAAATGGAGTCGATCATCTGGTTGAATTGCCAGGCGATGCGGGTCTTCGAAAGCTTGCGATAGACCACTTCGTTCGCTTCAAAGGCAGCCACCTTTTTAATTGATTCGCAAATCTTTTTGACTCGCTGGCCGTCTTTGCTTTGAATGGCTTCTTCTAGCTCGTCGAAATAGCTATCAATTCTCGCCAGCTTATTTTTCTGGAAGAGCTTCATGACCGGAGCCGCATAGCCTTCCAGGCCGGACCAGGCCAAATATCTCCATTCCTTCGAGAAGGGAAGAAGGCTCCTCAACAGATGCTTAGCCTTGTATCCCATCCTTGGTGCCTCTTCCAGCATCTGGCGGTAAGAATCAAAAACGGCATGAGTGCCGATTCCAAAAATAATCAGTCCGCCGAGAGGGGCTATAATGCCCTTATCTTCTTCTCCGGCGAAGCCTTCAAGCAGATGCCAGACATCCTGGGTAAAGGACTTTCCCATCACGTACAGCGGGTTGGCGTTTTTGCCGAGGATCAGCATATTTCCAGCATCATCCCAGCCGACAGCGGCAAAGCCCTTCATCACGACTTCAAACATATCCTTTGCCACTCTCCCGCCCGCGGCCAGCGGATCTATGGTAAAGGTCTTCAGAATTTCCGCCTCTCTCTTTTCCAAGCCGGTCAAATTCTCATCAGCCTCTAGGTCGAGCTTGTCCTCGACCCACAGTTCGATCAATCCCCTCTCTTCACTTTCCAGGAGTTCATCGACTTTTTCCCGCTCTCCTGCGTCTAATTCTTTTTCACCTTCCTCCTTGTCCTCGATCTGGAGAAGTTTGTAAAGGCTCTTGCGGTAGGAGGTCTTTCCTTCCTTACCGTCTCGATCACAGATGATATCGATGATTTTGTCGACGAGGGTTTTCTTCTTCAACCAGGCATAGCGGGTCACGCCGCCCAGATACAGGGCCACGAAGGGCTTGTCGAGAATGAGACCGGCGAGTTTACCTTTATAGGCGATATAGGATCCGAACATCACGGCTTAGATCTCCTTGACGTAGCCTTTCATCCACCAGCTGCTGTTTACCGCTTCGGTGGCCAGATGAACATCCTCCTTTAGTCCCCCAAAGAGGGTGCTGGTGATGGTATTCATATCCAGGAGGTTCTCAAAAAATCCGGCCGCGTCTCCAGGGTTTTTCGTGACTTCATTGATGACGCCGGAAATGATCGGTTTAAACTCATCCAGGGCTTCCGGCAGCGCCTTTACCCCCATACCAATCGCTTCCTGCTTGTTGCTGGCGTTCAGGAAGAAATAGACGATGCCGGGCACTCCCCCTTCCGGCATATCTTTGCCGGAGACTCGGCGCAGGAGCGCGTATGGCCCGCCCTCGCTCATGATTTTTGGCAGCCACAAGGTGATAATTTGATCTTCAGTAAATCCATCCTCCTTGGCGATTTCAATGATGTGGGCTGCCGTCATGTTATCCAGCCATTTCTGAGCCTGTGGAGCCACAGCCGGGCATTTTTCGCTGACGAACTTGAGAAAATCCCCACGAAACTTTTCCAGGCCCATGGCTTTTTCCAGTTGGTCAGCCAGTTCTTTGGCGGCTTCTTTGCCTCCTTCAACCGCTTCATCGATGATTTCCTTGCCTTTGTCCAGGTTTGGCAGCGCGGGAAGGTCAAACGCTTTGGAAAATTTCTCC
>JAUYKR010000129.1 GCA_030699855.1 bacterium | reverse complement strand
GAAAGAGTGAGAGTGGAACGGTCGCGGAACAGGATTTGAGCTTACGAGCAGAAGCACAATAAAACAGCCTGCAGGAAGCAAAATGCGGGCCGTTTTAGCCGGGGGATGGGTTGGATAGACCAGCTCTATAATTCGCACAATAAATCTTGTGCGAATAACAATGGTTTTGCACAGGGGGAGGCGAGCGGTTCTGTTTAAAACCACAATTTCGCCTGTGCATGTCTAAATACTAAAAGCCTCATTGAAAATCAGCACTTCTCCGTTAATCTAGTGCTGTCACATTTTTTTTGCTCATGCTAGTTATCAACTTTAAGACCTATCACGAATCTACGGGTGCCAATGCCCTACTGCTGGCAAAACTCATTGATCAAGCCGCTTTGAATGCTCCCACAGAGGTTTTGATCGCTGTTCAGGCTTTGGACCTTGAATCCTGCGTCAGGGCCGTAAAAAATGTCAAAGTGATTGCTCAAACGGTCGATGCCGTGGGTTACGGGGCTCATACCGGACACATCTTGCCAGAGGAGATCAAAAGCCGGGGTATCGTAGGTACCCTTATAAATCATTCGGAGTATCCGAAAGCAGATGCTGACTTGGGAGCCTCTATAGCCCTGGCTCAGGCTGTTTTTCAGCATTACACGATTGTGTGTTCACCTTCCTATCAAAAAACGGTGGAAATCGAGCGCCAGTGGGATCCCGATAAAATTGCTTTTGAGCCGCCGGAGTTGATTGGAGGAGACATTTCTGTTTCCAGCGCCCAGCCGGACATTATCAAAAAAGTAGTGGAGATCTCTCCGCAGCGGCAGATCTTGGTTGGAGCCGGAGTAAAGACCTTGGAGGACGTGAAAGTAAGTCTCGATCTGGGCGCGATCGGAGTCTTGGTCGCCAGCGGCGTGGTCAAGGCGGCAGATCCGGCCGCGGTGGTTAAAGAGTTTTTAAAGGCTTGGAAGTAAGGATTGTTAAGGTTATTAGGATCTTTAGGATTCTTAGGATGGAAACCAAAAAAGTCTTTCATGTATTCAAGGCTCTTCTGCTCATATCGCCAGCTTTCTTTTTACTGTACCTCTTCCGATTTCAGCTTGGCCAACTGCCGGCCAATGTTTTGGAGATGTACACCGGCTTCATGTTCCTGTGGTGGTTGGCAGGGCTATGGGGGTGGAACTTTCCCAAACCGCTTTTGACCAATTGGCAGGTGACCGCTTTATCCGTATTTCTTCTGGCCGTCACGGCATCTACCGTTCATACGGTTTTTGTTCTAGAACCGGAACACGTCAAGGTCCCACTGGGAATCTGGAAGGGCTGGTTTATAGCTCCCTTCCTCTATTATCTCATGCTCAGCTCCAGCTTCCGCAGCCGGGGGGATCTGATGGCGCTCATTCAAGCCAGCGTAGGCCTGATGGCGATGGCCGCCATCGTCATGATCACGCAATTTTACAGTGGCATTTTTTCTGATGTTACCGCGACCGTAGACGGTCGTTTAGTGTGGCCGTTTCTCGACCCTTGGACTGGCTTGGGCGCCAGCGGCAATTATCCGGCTCTGCTCCTCTCCCCTTTTCTGGCATTGGGTTGGATAGCAATGATCAAGTCCAATACTCGGCTTGAAAGGCTGGCGCTGTTTCTTTTTGTCCTCATACTGGCCATCGCGGTTTACCTCACTCGGTCTTATGGCGCCTGGTTAGGAGTCATCATGGCCTGCTTTATTGTCAGCTTTGCCGTCAGCTCCGGCAAGCGCCGCTGGGTGGTAGTACCTCTGATCACCGCCCTCATTTTGGGCGGTCTCTATTACAACCAGCGCTCCTCAGAAAAGTTCCAATATGCCATCAACTTTACTCCTTTGCAGGGTCAAACAAGCGGCTCGGAACGCCTGAATAACTGGAAGGTCAGTTGGGATTTAATTCGACAAACTCCCATCTGGGGTGTCGGCCCCGGCCAGTTTCAGCGAGCTTTCGAAAGTCTAGCTCCGCTCACGCTCGATCGCAAAATCACTCGCAGCGAAATCAATCATGCTCTCCACCCCCACAATACCCTGCTGATGTTTTGGCTTTCTTCCGGCCTGTTCGGGCTGCTCACTTTTATTTTGCTCATCCTGGTCTGGTGGTTCCCTCTGCCCCGTGTCTGGCGGGCTCTTCTCACCGCTCCCCTGCTCTATCTGGCCGCCCACGGCATGATCGACGTGATCTACTGGAAAAATGATCTGGCCTATAGCTTCTGGTTTTTCGGAGCGCTCATGACGATCGCCAATAATCTCGGTTTTGTCTCCGCCCAGGTCGTTCCTGGCATCCGTAAGGGAACGGAATTGGGATTTCCCACCGCCAATCTTTCTCTCAGTATCGAACTCGATAAGGAACACGGCGTCTACATTGTGGACGTGAAGGTGGGCAAGAAGAGAAAGCGAGGTCTTCTCTACTACGGTCCGAGGATGACAGAAGGACTTCCGGAAGGAATGGTTTGCGAGATGTGGATCTTCGATCACGAAGGTGATCTGTATGGAGAGAGCCTCAACTTCAAAATCGGTTCTTTCGTTCGTGAGCCCATGGCCTTCGAATCTGAAGAACTGCTCAAAGAGCAAATCAAAAAAGACGTGCTGGTGGCGAGGAATAAATTCTAGGATTTCTTCCTCACTAGAGGAAGCCGATCAATATTGTTCCCAGCACGATCACGATCGTTCCTGGTAATTTTTCCAAAACCGCTTCCTTCAAATACCGCGCCGCCAAAAAAGTCGTCACCAGCGTGCTGATGGCGAGCAGAGCATTGACGATGGTGACTCGCTCCATTTGCAAAGCCATCAGGTGGGTCACGTAGGCCCCGGAAAAGATGAAGCCGACGGAAAGATTGTGGTGAGAAAGATTGCTGGTGACCAGTTTCCACACCTTGGTTCGATACCAGAGCAGGCAAAAGACGGCCAGAAAAACCAAGGCAAAACTGCAAGTCCACAGATAGTGGGCGTATAGTCCGTTGGCAGCGACCCCCAGTTTGTCGTAGTAGGAAGCGATCACTCCCAGGATCACTGATCCCATCATAAACAGGGCTTCTTTGTGAAACAGAAAGTGAATCAGTTTTTTGAACTCCGTTCCGCGGTACAGCATCAGGATGCCGATGGTGATGACGACAATTCCCGTGACTTCTCCCGCCGTCAGCGCTTCGTGCCACCACAAAATGGAAATGATCAGGGCCACCAGTCCCCTTAGGCTTCGGAAGGGTGTGAGGAGCGATACCTCCCCGTCGACAAAGCTCATGAAGTAGAGCACCAGCGAGGCGGAAAACAGGCCGCCGGAAATAAAACTGAAGAAAATCGTTTCTGGGGCTTCATAGAAAAAAAATAAGGGCAAAGCCACCGCGACCTGCACGATTTCAAAAATCAGGGCGCAAATCAGTGGGGGTTTGTGTTCCAGGGCTTTTTTCATCACAATCCTGCCCCAGGCGCCCAGCAGGATGCAGATGGCAATGATGCCAGCGAAAAGCATGATGGGGTTTAAACGATTTCTCCTCCACCCAGACAGTACTCCCCTTCGTACATCACCACAAACTGGCCAGGAGTGGCGCCACTCAAACTTTCTTCACACTCCACGGTGGCGTTCCAGAGCTGGCCGGAGTCATCGGCATAAGGCTTCCCTATTCGTTTCACTCGACCTCTGGTGGGCTTGCCATGATAGCGAAAGCGAAGCTCGTAGCTCTTGGACTCATCAAGGTCTTCCCGGATGAGGCTCAAGTTTTTCAGTTCGACTTGAACATTTCCCCCCTCCTCCTGTCGTCCCACAATCAGCTGATTTTTTTGATGATCCTTTTTGAGGACATAGAATGGCATTTCCAGTCCGCCAAGTTCCAAGCCCTTGCGCTGGCCGATGGTATAAAATGGCAAGCCACGATGTTTTCCCAGCACCTCTCCTGCGTTCGTGATAATCTCACCTTCCCGCCAGTGTTTGGAGTCGAGCTGGCGTTTCAAAAAGGCTTCTGGCGTCTTTTCCGGAATAAAGCACAGATCCTGACTTTCCACTTTCCCTCTGTTTTCGTTGATGACTCCCCACTTTTCCGCCAAGACTTTCACTTCTTTTTTTGTCATTTCCCCCAGGGGAAAGTGCATTCGGGCTAGCTTCGCTTGAGTGACGCGATGAAGAAAATAGCTTTGATCTTTATCGGGATCCACTCCCCTTCTCAGGTGATAAACGCCATTTTTTTCTTCGACACGGGCATAGTGTCCGGTACAGACCTTGTCTACTCCCAATTCCAGTCCTTTTTCCAACATGGCGCCAAAGCGAATATTCCGATTACAGCTCACGCAGGGATTTGGAGTCCCGCCCTGCTCATAGGGACTTAGAAAAGCGTCTTCCACGATGCGCTTCTTGAATACCTCCCGGATGTTAAGGGCCTGGAATGGAATGTCAAAGCGGCTTGCAACTTCCATAGCCCACTTGAAGTCGGCGGTGTTGCAGCACTTGTTCATGCAGTTATCTTCCGACCACAGTCGCATGTGAACGCCAATAACCTCATGGCCCTCCTTTTTCAGCTTCACGGCCGCTACCGACGAATCGATGCCTCCCGACATGCCGACCAAGTACTTCATAGTCCTTTGTCAGCGATAATCGTATTCAAAATGGTGTCCAGTTCCGGATTGTGGTAGAGCAGATCAAAAGCGGTATTCGCCACGGCCAGCAGGGGCAAATATTGGGGATCAAAATGCTCCGCGTCGAAGTCCCCCTCCAGAATGTCACTATAGTCGAGTGGGCGGATAGCGATCTCTTCGTCCTCTACGGGAAAGTGCTGTCCCCAGTCGTAGGCCTTCAGCGCCCGCTGAAACTCGGGAAGGAGGTGAGACTTCCCGCAGAGCAGGAGTTTTGACGGTAACTTTTGCATCGGCAGCTCCTTCAGCGAAAATTCCAAACTGGAAATCCAGATGTCGATATCCGACTGGAGGGCTTCCCTAATGGCATTTTGAGACTGCTTTTCCAGGCTATTGGCGCTATAACTCAATTTGACCGCCTCGGCGTCCTCAAATGATGTGGAAAGTTCATACGAGATACGTTTACTGAGCGAATTTCCAGCCATGGAGAAAGACCGGTTTCCGATCAATTTTCCATTGCTGATGACACAAATATCCGTGGTTCCTGCTCCAATATCGATGACGATGGCGCTTTCGAGCGCATTTTTCAGCAGCAAGGAATGACAGACGGCGAAGCTCTGATTAAAGACTCCTTTTAATTCGTGGTAGGACAGTTCCACTGCCAGACTTTGAATCTGCCCAAAATGTTGCAGGGGAGAAAAACAATTGAAGATGTCTATGCTGACCTTTTCACCTCTTAATCCCTTGGGATTCTTCACCTGCACGTCGTCGACGCGCACGCTGATAATGGAAGCGTTGATGAGCTTCAGCTCCAGAGCCGGCATCCCCATCTCTTCCGCCAGCTCGCTGCGGATCAGTTCAAAGGCCTTCCACTGCAGTTCATAAATAATGGTTTTGAGTTCCTGGGCGGCAATTTCTTTTTCCGGATGACTGCGCAAATAATCCAAAGTGACGCTCATGCCTTTGATCATTTTTCCGGAAACGCCAATGACCATCTGTCGGGGAGAAACCTTTGCCTTTGTCTCCACCTCCTTGACTGCCGCCTTTATATTGTCGCTGGTTTGTGAGATATCAACGATCGTCCCGCCCTGGATGTTTCCAAATTGCTGCGGAATACTCTGAAGTCCCTTGAGACTCAAACAATCTTCGTTTTCTTCGAAAATGCAGGCTTTAATGGAGTGGGTGCCGATGTCGACACAAAGGAGATGATGGACGTGGCCTTTGTGATCCTTGGAAAACATGAGGAGTGATGAAGGAAAAGAAGGCTATTGGAATTCGTTAATCACTTGCTGGATTTTTTGGAGATACTCCTTGGATTCAAGGTAATCTCCCAATTCCGTCTGATACACCCAACGAAATTCGTCGAGTTCATCTTTGCAGAGCTTGATGTCCTCGTCTGTCCCGATGAACTCCACCAAAAAATACGATTGCTTTTGTCCGGTATATTTATCATCGATGAGCTTTCCGTCGGCAAATCGGTAAAAATACACGTGATGGCTCTTACGGAAGTTTTTGAATGCCCGAGTGCCTAATTCCTCCTCAAGCTCACGTAAGACGGCCTGTTTTGGTGATTCACCCGGGTCAATCCCACCCTGGGGAAATTGCCAGGCGTGGTGTTTGCGGGGCTTGTGAACTACCAGGTACTTCCCATCGCTGTCGCGGCGAACGACGGCGGCGACATTCGGCCGATACATAGACAAAACTTAAAAAAGCGAGCAGGGTGATTGTACTGCGAAAAGTCCCAAAAATCGATACTGAATCCACCCGGGAGCCTCTGAAAAACGATGAGATGTCCGCCCGAGGCGGATTGGACTGACCCCGCCAAGGCGGGGGAGGGAAACGCAAGCATATCGCGTTTTTCAGAGGCTCCCTACAGTGCCTTGGCAACGATCAGGGTTATATCATCCTTTTGCGGGAAGTTCTTTCGGAAGCGGTTTACTCCTTCCAGAATATTTTTGCGAATTGTTTCAGCAGTTTGCCCCCTCGAAATGACTTTTCTTGCGAGCTCCGAAAAGCCGCTGAGTCCCAGGTTATTTTTCTCATCCTTCCAGGCTTCGGGAATCCCATCCGTGTAGAGGAGCATCACATCTCCCTTTTCCAGGGTGAGGGACTCCTCTTTCAGGAGTTTTTTCAAGTCGGCTATCATGCCCAGCGCCATGCCGCCCTTTCCGATGAGCCGGATAGTCTGAGTCTTGGCCTGATAATGCATGATTTGCTCGTGGCCGGCGTTGCAATAGCGGATCTGACGGGTCTTCGCATCCCAGCGGGACAAAAGAGCGGTGGCAAACATACTCGGACCGGTTTTGGCGTAGACAACTCGATTCATGGCGACAAGAATTTCGTCCAGTCGTTCGACCGTGGTGGCATAGCTCCACAGGCAGGAATTGGTGATGGAAGCGATCATTCCTGCGGGCACTCCGTGTCCGGTCACATCGGAAATAAACATCAGCAGATCGCCGTTTTTGGCGTTCAAGTAGTCATAGATGTCTCCTCCTACCAGCGATGCCGGCGTGACTGATCCGGCCACGTCCAAATTCTTTACGGTTGGCGCTTTTTCGGGAAGCATTTGTCGTTGAATATCTCTGGCGA
>JAUYKR010000127.1 GCA_030699855.1 bacterium | reverse complement strand
ATACCCCTGGTTCAGGATCCCCGGTAGGGAGCGATTCTCTAATTGATCCCTGTCGAATTTCTGGAAATACCTGAGCATAATATCCTTTACCACCAGCTACATTTAAAATTCCTACCATAAAGCCCCTGGCAATATCACATTCAGCTGTAAAGGTTGGATTTCCTGAACTACTGAAGGCATTATAGCCACTTATACACCGCTTCATTACCGCGTCAAAAAATCGTGCCAGGTAGGCATCAATGCCGGGTATTGTAGCCAACTCGCCGATAAGCGGAGAGGGCTTGCCAGCATGTCTTGCGTTTGCGGCCCTAATCAAGACATTCAAAGCCCCATAGCCGGCACCACTAGCTTTTGATCTTCTCTCTAAATTGAACGGATTGTTCAAATCTTCAGACCCGAGCAAATCACGATTGTGCGTCGTAATGTCCTGCTCGTTTGTCCTGAAAAAGATCTCGATTTCCGCAATAAGACCCGTGGCACCATGCGTTTCGATCGCATCGAGATGCTTTTTATAGGCCATAGTCAACTCCTTCATCCTCTCCTCACTCCCCTCTTCAAGCGGATAGCCCTTTACATTCAGCACCGTCCCCGCAAACCTACCATCAAACAAATCAATGCCTCTCTCCTTCATCGTATCCGTAATGGTCGCCGCCATCTCGGTGGCCGTTCGCATGTTCTCCCCCAGCATCGCTTCGAGCGGGGCCAGCAGAGCTTCGATGTCCACCGCTTCGCCAAGTCCGGATCGGGCATGCGTTGCCCTGGCCCGTGTCGTAAATCGTTCCAGCTTTTCTTTGAAGAAGCGGCTGTCTGTGGCTCCCGGGATCAGCTCCACCGCTCTTCGCAGGGTGAAGGCCAGGTCACTCATCCCCAGCGTTTTCGCTAGCTGCTCCATTTCCGGGGTCAGCTTATCCAGACGCTCTTTGGCCTTGAGTCCGGAAACCGTTTCGTCATCATCAGCCGCGGCTTTGGCGCAGGCTCTCATCGCTTCAATCAGCTCCCAGAACTCGTCAAAGGTCTTGGCGTCAGTGACTGCCTTTCCTCCCGGACCCTTGAGAACGACCGTCGCTCGGTCGCCTTTGGCCGGGGACATTCCGTCTCCCTCCGTCTGCTCCTCCCAGGCAAACTGGGGAACTTCTGTTCGCAGGCGAGTGAGGGCGGAGTCGAGGGCATCCAGTCGTCCGGAAAAGGCTCGGCGGAGCTCTTTGGCGATCTGGGCCAGGGTTCGATGATCGACGGGGTCGGGAATCACTTCTTCAGGAGGGGTTCCACCTCCGCTTGCCGTGGGTTTTCTTCCCCTTGTCCCACTCGGTTCAGGAACGGGCGGTCTGGCCAAAACGGCCAGCAGTTCTGATCTTGGATCGATCTTCGCCAACAAAGCTTCGAGGGCCCTTCTCTCTCGGTCACGGGTGCCGGTATCCTCCGAAGCCTGTCCATCCAGGCGGGTCTGAAGGCCAAAAGTCAAACTGCCGGTTCCATTCGACAGCGTGCTCAGAAGTTCCCCCAGCAGATCCTCAGGCAGGTCATCCAATTCGTCCAGGAGTTTTTTAGGATCCTTACCGGCCATGGCTCTGGCCACGGCTTCTCGAACCCGGCTGCCTTGGCCGCCCAGGGTTTCATTCAGGCGAGATTCAAAATCACCGTATGCTGATGCTCTGGCGGACAGACGCAGCCGCTCCTTAGCTTTGGCAACATTGCCTTCCGCCTGCTGATCAGCCCGATGCTTGCTGATGCTGACGCCGATGATGGCGAGCAGGATGATCACCGTGACAACTCCACCGCCAACTTTGAGCACGCTCTCAACCCGGCTTCGCTGCCGGCCCGCTTCCTCCTGGGCCTTCGCGACTTCTCCTCGCAAAACTTTCTTGGCTCTTTGTGCTCCTCGCTGCTCCGCTGTTTTTCTTTCTACTTCCACATCCAATCCCAAAGCTCTGGTCAGAGTGCTGACGATGTCGGCATCGGCCACCTGAGGAGCTTCGATATCCCCATCCTGCAGGGCCTTGGTGTCTCTCGGGATCCACAGCAACTGGGAAAGGAGTGTAAACAGTTCCGTTGGAATGTTGGCCTTCAGAAAAGCAAGGGCCTGAGGACTGATCTCAGACTTCATGTCGAGCAGGGACAGATCTTCCGTCGTTCCCGGCTTGTCTTGAGGGAGGCGATAGATGGCCCCGAACATCTCATGAACCGATCGAATGTTCTGAAAGGGTTCTGTGCCAATGAGAAGCTCGAGGCAGGTGACGGCGAGGGCGTAGCTGTCGGCTCTGCCGGTCCTCCCCAAAAATTTCTCGAACGGCATGTGATTGGCCGAGCCGGCCACATCCTTCCCCTTGGCGTCGCTTCTGTCGCTGACGCCCATGTCGGACAGGAAGGCGGTACTGTCGCCGCTCTTGGCGATCGCCTCCAGGTGCTGGGCGCAGGCCTGAACCTGTGGGCTGAGATCAGCTTTCTGACTGATGCCGATGGTCTGTTCCGCGAACTGCCGCAGCAGGGAGATCACCGGCCCGGCGGCGTCTGGGCTGACATAGATATTGGCGGCCTTCACGTCGTGATGGAGGTAGCCTTGTTCATGGACCCGTTGCAGACCTCGAGCGAGATCCCTACTCATCATCAGTGACAGCTTCGTCATCAGTTTCGCGATGGCCGGTGGGACCGCAACTCCCGATTCGAGCAGAGCCTGAACGAAGCGCTGGTACTTTTTCCCATCCAGAGCTCCTTGTCCCAGGCTGTCCACGCAGGCGCTGAGGGAAAGAACCGTCTCGGCTTTTTGAATCATGCCGATAAGAGCGGCCATGAAGGCTTTTCCTTGAGTTATCCTTTGCGCCTTGGTGGCGGCGATAAAGGCTCGGATGGTGGCCTGCTCTCTGGCCCAGAAAGACAGGGGTAGCAGGGCGACCAGGGCGCTGGAAAGAGCGGTGACGCCTTGTCCGTTCGGACCTCGTTGTCCAGTAGGTGGTTTTCCGTTCACAAAAGAGGCGAGATATACTCTCCACTCTGGCAGCGTTTCTGCCGTCAGCCGTGCTTGGGAAAGCGCCTGAGCAGCGGGAGCAAATCGATTTTCCTGGGGGGCAAGGGAGTCCTGAAGTTTCATCATCAGGAAGGGGTAGTCCCTTCCCGTCTGACTCTGGACCGAGTCAATGTGATCGGGCTTCACGATTGCCGGATGGTCGCAAGCGCGCATCACCTTGGCTTCTTTTTGTAAGGCCTTCTGAGTGTTCACCTGCATTCCACCTCCACCTGGGTCCTTTGGCAAACCCACCTTCAGAGCCACCAGGCATTCAAATCCTGTGTGATGGGCGATGAGCACCATCCCCATGCTTCCCTTTCCGGCGATACTCTGTATTTTTACTCCCAATTTCTGTTCCAGCGGATCACACAGGTCATGCATCATGGCTTGCTCGCGGGGGGAAAGCTTGTCCCAGCCTTCCAGGGGCAGTGGAGGCAGAGCGGCTACCGCTTCACCTTCAATCAGCAGCACGTCACCATCGACGGCGAGGGGCTGTGAATCTGCCGCTGTGAATCCAGCAGGGAGAGCGCCAGTCGAAGAAGCCCTCGCGGTCAATCGTGCCAGTTGAGTGGCGGATAGGCTGAGGGTGTGAGTGAGATCAGCGGGATTCAGTACCATCGTGCGCCCGGCAAAACCCACCTCGGCGGGCAGGCCTTCTGGGCCTTCGGCGAGATGAAGTTGAAAGGTCGCTCCGCCCTGGGCCGGTCTGGCTGTTTCAAGACCACTGAATATTCGGTTCAGTTTGGCGGCGGAAACGACTCTGGCGCCACCGGTGGCGCTGGCGTCGACGAGTTCGAGGTCGCCGATTGCCTCGTGAGTTTTAGCTAACACCGGAGCAGCCGCATGGGTGTCCGCCGGAGCAAAGGCGGTGGTAGCACCTTCCGGATCAGGACTTCCCGGCATCGACTTGAAGGTACCGGATTCCTCGAGCAGTTTCTGCAGTAGGCCTCTGGCTACCCTTAGGCGTTCGATGACTCCGAAAAGATAGCCTTGAATGACTGGGTTGGTCGAGTTGAGCAGGGCATCGAGCCTGATCACCACCGCCTGAATCTCATCGCGGCTTCTGGTGCCCAGGTTTCTGGCCGTGAGAGCTTCGTCGCGGACGCTAAAGAAGGCGTTGATGCGAGCAATGAGCGGATCGGCACAGGTGGTCACAAAACTGCCTCTGTCAGTTATTCGCTCCTGACGGCTCATTTGCTCTTTTGCGGCGTTTCCCAAAAACTCCTCCGTCGCTTGAAGGCCGGTCGTAACCTGCCCCCATCTTTGCCCCGTCTCTCCGCTGTGGAGCAGTCTGGAGGCGGCGTCGGAATCGGAGTCCGAACCTGAACCCGGGGCGGGAGAAGGTTTCGGAAGCTTATCCGAATCGGAAGCCAGAGCGGCACCGGCTCCCTTTTGAAGGGCACCATGGACCGGGCCCAAGCGGACCTTTCTTGGCTCTTCACCACGATCTCTGGGGGCGTCAGGGGACATACCTTGAGAAAAAAATCAAATCAGTGTTAGCCTACCGTGAGTTTTTTTGATTTAGCTTCATTATACTCCCTTTGACCTCATAAATTCGCTTCAGGTTATTATTATATCATATTTAGCGAGATGCGACAAGCCCCGCTTTGCGGGGTTGGCGGTTGGTTGGAATCCCATACCATGGATGACCTTGGTCACAGTTTACTCGCCGGCCGGTGGACATCAAGGGGGCATGCTAAAATATCTTGTCCGTTCGCAGGGCTGTGGATTCGCGGGGAGTGAGAAAAATTTGACTTCGATTCACCATTTGCTAAAATAAAGGTGATCATCCCGAACCGCAATGCTCTGGGGGCTAGTCCCTAGAGAGTGCGGTTCATTTTTTTGAAAGTATTTTTTGCGAGAAGGTAATTGTCTGCATCTTTTCTTGAGCCGATTGCTTCAGTAATCGCGCACACTTATGAATATTAGGGGAAATGACAGAGTGGAGCTTGTTTCGAGCTTTCAGGTAATCAACGAGGCAGTAAAAGTCTCCGTCATTTGTAATGAGAATTGCCTGGTCAAATGCCTTGTAATCCAGCATGACTTGAAGAGCTATATTCAAATCAACATTTCCTTTCGTGATAGAGCCCTTTGTGATGGTAGGTTTAAATACCAAAATGTATCCGTAATTTCTCAAAAAATTGTATAAGCCTTCATTTCTGCTCACGTATCCCAAAAAAATATAAGCCCGTTGGACATGGTATTTCTCTTTCAAATAAATTCTGAATTTCCCCCAATCGATCTGCCAGCCGAGTTCCTTCACGGCAAGATGCACATTTTGACCGTCTAAGAAGGCAAAATTGTTCATGAAGTTTTTTTGTGGATCCAGTGAAACCATAGATATGGTAACACCCGCAATGAGTGCCTCAAAATCTGCCGTCGCCCTGTCAGCGGTGCTTCCTATAGATGTGGGTGGCACAGTCCCCCCTCCGACCCACCAAGTTGACACTCCTAGTTTTTTGTATTTTCCTCTTGACTCACCCCCTAAGTCAGGGATATACCTGATTCTTGTAACACAAGGGGGAGTATGAAGTCAGTCTTTGCGAAAAGTACCGTCGCTCTCTGCCTCGGCCTGCTCATCGGCCTGGCTTTTCAGGTAACCTTCACGAAATTTACCGAGCCTGCCCTGGCCACCGTGTCCTTAAATCCGGTCACTCTGGAAGTTTTGGGCAATCCTTTCGCGCAAACACCGCTCTCCACCACGCTGAAGGCCGAGGCCATTTCTTTTGCTCTGCCCAGAACCGTCATCGGCTCGGTTCAGCAAAACGGAAATCAAATCGTGATGATGCCGATGCTGATTGA